>NZ_JBLYED010000009.1:0-257645 GCF_048515765.1 Pseudomonas sp. H11T01
GCCTCTGGCTAACACTTCCCCTTGCCGGGTGTGTAGAGGACTTTCACCTCCAAGTCACCAGCGTGGCCACCACAGCCAAACTGGTTGCGCTTACGCGCAACGCGCCATGCCTGGCGCACAAGCAAAAGAGCAGCCGAGGCTGCTCATTCTGTTAATGCGGCGTGTAGGAGCAGGGCTTGGTCCGGGCGGCGTTCCGACGATGGCGATCTCAAGGACGCCATCGCCGGCAAGCCGTGCTCCTACAGGCGATCTATTCAGCGCTTCTGGGTCAGGGCGCGGCGTTCGAATTCGACGATGCGTTGACGGTAATGCTCGATGGTCTGAGCGGTCAGTACGCTGCGCTGATCGTCCTTCAGTTCGCCATTGAGTTCCTGGGACAGTTTGCGAGCAGCGGCAACCATCACGTCGAAAGCCTGCTTCGGATGACGCGGGCCTGGCAAGCCGAGGAAAAAGCTCACGGCTGGGGTGCTGAAGTGGTCGATATCGTCCAGATCAAACACGCCCGGCTTGACCGCGTTCGCCATGGAGAACAGGACTTCGCCATTGCCGGCCATGCTTTCGTGCCGGTGGAAAATATCCATCTCACCAAAACGCAGGCCGCTTTCCAGAATGTTCTGCAACAGCGCCGGGCCTTTGAAGCCGCCGGCGTCACGGCAGATCACACTGATCACCAGGACTTCTTCCGCTTGTGGCTGCTCTTTGTTTGGAGCAGCGCTGGAAGAACGGGTTTCATCCGGGAAGTCATCGTCACGACTGCTGAAGCTCGGGCCGCCATCCAGGTCGAGGTTGAGGTTCAAGTCGCCCTGATGCGGTTCGCCGCCACGCTTGCCACGCTTGGAACCCGATTCACGGGGTTCACGGGCAGGCATGCTCACCGACGGCAAGTCATGCTCGTCCAGTTGCGGCTCTTTATGGTTGTCCAGCACACGCGGCGGGCCCAGCAGCTCTGCACTGGTGTCCTCCTCGGGCAGATTTGACAGGCTGCGGTCCAGGCGAAATTTCAGCTTGCCCTTGCCACCGCGCATGCGGCGCCAGCCGTCAAAAAGAATACCGGCAATAACAATAATGCCGATGACTATCAGCCACTCGCGCAGACCGATTTCCATGTAATCCCGTGCCTCTATAAAAAATGCTGATGAATAAAGGGTTTAGCAAGCTGCAAACCCCTTTAAAACGTGGCGCCAACTCTATGTTCTGACAGGCGTTTTGCCCACGCATACGAAAAATTGACATTAAACTAGCACGACCATTGATAACTTTACACCGTCTGTCGCAATGGCTTGAGCCAATATGTCGATTGGCCAGCAAGTCGCGAAAGATAAAACCTCCTACACCCTGTAGAAAATCATCTTACGCACAACGACTTAGGCGTCCACCATTGCCATCGCCTCCTCGACATCAACTGCCACAAGGCGTGAACAACCGGGCTCGTGCATCGTCACCCCCATCAACTGATCAGCCATTTCCATGGCGATCTTGTTGTGGGTGATATAGATGAACTGCACCGTCTGCGACATCTCTTTCACCAGTCGGGCGTAGCGTCCAACGTTAGCGTCATCCAGCGGAGCGTCAACTTCGTCGAGCATGCAGAATGGCGCCGGGTTCAACTTGAAGATGGCAAATACCAGTGCCAGCGCAGTCAGAGCTTTCTCACCACCGGAGAGCAAATGAATGGTGCTGTTCTTCTTTCCGGGCGGACGCGCCATGATCGTCACCCCTGTATCGAGTAGATCTTCGCCCGTCAGTTCCAAATAAGCGCTGCCACCACCGAAAACTTTTGGAAATAGTGCCTGTAAACCACCATTGATCTGATCAAAGGTATCTTTAAAGCGATTCCGGGTTTCTTTATCGATCTTGCGAATCACGTTTTCCAGCGTGTCGAGGGCTTCGACCAGGTCAGCGTCCTGAGCATCCAGATAACGTTTACGTTCGGACTGCTGCTGATATTCGTCGATGGCCGCGAGGTTGATCGCGCCCAGTCGCTGGATCCGCGCGGCAATACGCTCAAGCTCTTCTTCGGCGTCCTTTTCGTTGGCCTCGGCGGTGAGCGTAGCGAGGACGCCGTGCAGATCATAGCCGTCTTCCAGCAATTGATCCTCCAAGGTCTTGCGGCGCACGGTCAGGGCCTGCCATTCCATGCGTTGCTGTTCGAGCTGACCACGGATCAACTGCGACTGCTGCTCGGCCTGGCTGCGGCGCTTCTCGGCGTCGCGCAGTTCACGGTCGGCATCTTCCAAAGCGATTTGCGCACTCCTGAGCTCTTCATCGACGGTCATGCGCTTGTCGAGCAGCTCTTCGAGCTTCAGGCGCAATTCTTCCAGCGGTGCCTCGCCCTCCTCCAGATTGAGGCTGAGCTGTTCGCTTTTTTCGGTTAGCCGCTCGGACTGCAACTCGAGTCTTTCAAGCGCCTGACGCGTTGAGTCGTGCTGAGCCTTGAGCGAGCCCAGGCGCACTGCCAGTTGATGGGCGTGATCCTTATGCTGACGGGCTTCCTGGCGCACACGATCCAGGCGCTCGCGCAGACTGTCGCGCTGAGCCAGCAGCAGTTCACGCTGCTCGGTGTCGATTGCCATGCTGTCGAGGGCATCCTGCAATTGCAGGCGCGCCTCGCCAACCTGTTCGTGTTCGAGGGCGCGTTGCTCAGCCAGCTCGCCAAGCTCTTCATCCAGACGCGTACGACGCAGAGTCAGCTGCTCGACCTTGGCTTTGCCAGCAGAAAGCTGCGCTTTCAATTCGCCTTGTTGCCGTGCTTCATCTTGCAGGCGACGACGCAGTTGTTCGCGCGCGTCTTCCTGCTGAAGCTGTTGTTCGCGCAGGGTTTGCAGTTGCTCTTCAAGGGACGCCAGGGTCGCTTCGCGCTCGTCGCGCTCCAGCCCCAGACGTTGCAATTCCTGCCCTCGGGCCAGCACGCCGCTTTCTGCTTCACTGGCGCGACGCACCCGCAGAAAATGTCGACCGACCCAATAACCATCACGGCTGATCAAGCTTTCGCCGGCAGCCAATTGACCGCGCCGGGCCAAGGCTTGCTCAAGACTTTCCACCGGTTTGACCTGACCCAGCCAAGGCGACAAATCGATCTCGGCTTCGACTTTGTCGAGCAAGCTGCCCGGCACGCGAATGCCGTCGTTAGCGGGGCTGAGCAGGCGTAAGTCTCCCTGCTGGAAACCGGCCAGATCAAAACCGGCAAAGTCGTCGACCAGCACCGCTTGCAGATCGGCGCCGAGCACGGTTTCCACCGCCAGTTCCCAACCAGTTTCAACCCGCAGACCTTCTGCCAGACGCGGCCGCTCAGCCAGGCGCTGCTCGCGCAACCATTCGGCGGCCCCGGTGCCCGGGTCGAGCGCAGCTTGCTGCAAGGCTTCAAGCGACGCCAGTCGGCCATTGAGGCGCTGCAATTCACCCTGAGCCTGTTGCTGGCCCTGGTTGGCTTGCTGTAATTGGTGACGTAATTGCTCAAGACGTTCGACCAGCTGTTCTTCGCGGGCCTGCAACTCTTCCAGGGTCATCTCACTGGTAGCGAGTTGTTCGCTGAGCTCGAGGATCGCCGCATCTTCCGGATCAGCGGCAAGCAACGTGCGCTCTTCAGCCAGACGTCTTTGACGTTCGGCGAGGCGTTCCATGCTGGTTTCCAGTTGCTGGATCCGCGACTGCTGCACTTCGGCCTGACGACGCGGCTCGGCGGAGCGCAGGTTGAAACTGTCCCACTGCTCCTGCCAGCCATGCATAGTGGTTTCCGATTCTTCCAGCGCGGCGGCGGCTTCTTCCGCGGCGGCGCTGGTGACTTCCTGCTCGGGCTCGAGCGTGTGCAGCTCTTCGCCAAGGGTCGCCAGCAAGGTACGGTCGAGGCCCAGGTGGGATTCGGTTTCCAGCCGCGAACGCTCGGCTTCGCGCAAGTCGTCCTGCAACTGCCGCAAACGCTGCTGGCCGTGCTGGATGCTCTGCTCGACCCGGGCGATGTCGCCGCCGACCGAATAGAAGCGCCCCTGCACCAGGTTGAAGCGTTCGGAGAGGTCGTGATGGCCATCACGCAGCCGCTCAATGCTGGCGTCGGCATTACGCTGTTCGGCCACCAGCGCTTCGAAGCTGATTTCCTGGGTGCCGATGATCGATTCGCGCTGGCCGACTTGCTCGTTCAGTGCCTGCCAGCGCAACGCTGACAGCTGAGCCTTGAGCTGACGCTCTTCCCCTTTATATTCCTGATACTTTTCGGCGGCCTGAGCCTGACGGTGCAAACGCTCGAGCTGACGTTCCAGCTCGTCACGCAGGTCGGTCAGGCGGGCGAGGTTTTCGTGGGTACGGCGGATGCGGTTTTCGGTCTCGCGCCGGCGCTCCTTGTACTTGGAGATCCCCGCTGCTTCTTCGATGAAGTTGCGCAAGTCTTCGGGCTTGGCCTCGATCAGCTTGGAGATCATCCCCTGCTCGATGATCGAGTAACTGCGTGGGCCGAGGCCAGTGCCAAGGAAGATATCGGTGATGTCTCGACGGCGGCATTTGGTGCCGTTGAGGAAATAACTGTTCTGACTGTCGCGGGTCACTTTGCGGCGAATGGAGATTTCCGCATACGCCGCGTATTCCCCGACCAGCGTGCCGTCAGAGTTATCGAAGACCAGTTCGATGCTGGCCTGACTGACTGGTTTGCGGCTGGTGGAGCCGTTGAAGATGACGTCGGTCATCGACTCGCCGCGCAGGTTTTTTGCCGAGCTCTCACCCATCACCCAGCGCACAGCGTCGATAATGTTCGACTTGCCGCAACCGTTGGGACCGACCACCGCCGCCATGTTACTGGGGAAGTTCACCGTGGTCGGGTCGACGAAGGATTTGAACCCCGCCAGTTTGATGCACTTGAGCCGCACGCTTAGGCAACCGTCAACGCAGACAGCACCAGATCGCAACTGCGCTGGGCATAGGCCGAGAGCACGACACGAATCTGCGGTAGATCACGGGCCAGTACGGCGGCCAGCAGTTGTTCGAACAAATCCAGGAACTCGCTCATCGACGCCTTGCGTTGTTCCAGCGCGAGGAAATACGCACGGCTCATGGCTGGCTGCAGATTCTCGACGGTTTCCTGCAAGTACGGGTTGTTGGCGAAGGGATAGGCAGCACGCATCACATTGAAACTGTCGTCGACAAAGGTGCGGATGTCCTGACGCTCATAGCTGCCGACCAACCGCTGCTGGATTTGCAGGAATGGCGCCATATCAGTCTGTGTTTGCCAACCCTGAGCCACCGAATTGCCGAGCAGGATGTACAGCTCGCTCATCAGCGTGCACAGGCTCTGCACCTTGTGCGCGGTGAGTTCGGTCACGTGGGCGCCACGACGCGGAAGGATCGCGATCAGGTGGCGGCGTTCGAGGATCAGTAACGCTTCGCGCACCGAACCGCGGCTGACATTGAGGGCCAGCGTGACTTTCTGTTCCTGGATGCGCTCTCCGGGCTTGAGATCCCCGCGAATGATACGTTCGGCGAGGTGATGAGCGATTTGCTCGGCGAGGCTGTCCGGCGCCTTGAACGTCATGGTTTTCCTTCAAACTCTTCGATCGATACAAGCGGCGCAGTGTAACCCACTTGCTACGTAATGGCGCACGGCGCTGAATTGTAATGGCCAGGGCGCTGAATTTGGCACGAAATAAGCAAAAAGCACTGCATCCCGAGAGGGTCAATAATGATTAAAGGTGTCGTTAATCGGTAAAACGATATTTCCTGACCTTTAAGTCAGAAAATAATTGACCGACAAGTCAGACGCGACTAAATTCGGCTCATATCGGTTAACAACAATAATGAGTCTGCGAGGCCTTCCGTGATCCAGTTTTTACTTAACCAGGAACTCCGTAGCGAGCACGCCCTGGACCCGAACCTGACTGTGCTCAATTATCTGCGCGAGCATTTGGGCAAACCCGGCACTAAAGAAGGCTGCGCCAGCGGTGACTGTGGCGCCTGCACCGTGGTCGTCGGCGAATTGCAGACGGACGACGACGGTGGTGAACACATTCGCTATCGCAGCCTCAACTCGTGCCTGACGTTCGTTTCGTCGCTGCACGGCAAACAGCTGATCAGCGTCGAAGACCTCAAGCACCAGGGCCAATTGCACAGCGTGCAAAAAGCCATGGCCGAGTGCCACGGTTCGCAATGCGGTTTCTGCACGCCGGGCTTCGTCATGTCGCTGTTCGCCCTGCAAAAGAACAGTGACCAGCCGGACCCCCACAAAGCCCACGAAGCCCTGGCCGGCAACCTTTGCCGCTGCACCGGCTACCGCCCGATCCTCGCGGCTGCCGAGCAGGTCTGCTGCGGCAAACAGACGGACCAATTCGACTCGCGCGAAGCCCAGACCATTGCCCGCCTGAAAGCCATCGCGCCGACCGAAACCGGCGAACTCAACAGCGGCGACAAACGTTGCCTGGTGCCCTTGACCGTCGCAGATCTGGCCGACCTGTACGACGCTTACCCGCAAGCACGCTTGCTGGCCGGCGGTACCGATCTGGCACTGGAAGTGACGCAGTTCCACCGTGCCTTGCCGGTGATGATCTATGTCGGCAACGTCGCCGAAATGAAGCGCGTCGAACGCTTCGACGATCGCCTGGAAATCGGCGCCGCCACCTCGCTGTCCGATTGCTATGAAGCGCTTAAGGCCGAGTACCCTGACTTCGGCGAACTGCTGCAACGCTTCGCCTCGCTGCAGATCCGCAACCAGGGCACCTTGGGCGGCAACATCGGCAACGCCTCGCCCATCGGTGACTCGCCACCGTTGCTGATCGCTCTCGGCGCGCAGATCGTTTTGTGCAAAGGCGAAACCCGCCGCACCCTGGCGCTGGAAGACTATTTCATCGATTACCGGGTGACCGCGCGTCAGGAAAGCGAGTTCATCGAAAAGATCATCGTGCCCCGCGCCACCGCCGAACAGACGTTCCGCGCCTACAAGGTCTCCAAGCGCCTGGACGACGATATTTCAGCGGTCTGCGCGGCCTTCAATCTGCGCATCGAAAACGGTGTGATCGCTGACGCCCGCGTTGCTTTCGGCGGCATGGCTGCCACGCCAAAACGTGCGAAAAGCTGCGAAGCCGCCCTACTCGGCTCGCAGTGGAACTCGGCGACTGTCGAACGCGCCTGCGCCGCTTTGGGCGAAGACTTCACACCGCTTTCGGATTTCCGCGCCAGCAAGGAATACCGCCTGCTCAGTGCGCAAAATCTGTTGCGCAAATACTTCATCGAACTGCAAACACCGCACATCGAGACTCGGGTGACCGCTTATGTCTAATCATCATGCCGTCGAAAAAACTCAGGCTGAACTTGCCGAGTTGTTTGCCAAAGACCTGACCACCGGCGTAGGCCGCAGCGTCAAGCACGACAGCGCTGACAAGCACGTGTCCGGTGAAGCGCAGTACATCGACGACCGCCTGGAATTCCCTAATCAGTTGCACCTGTACGCGCGGCTGTCTGACCGTGCCCACGCGAAAATCATCAGCATCGACACTGCGCCGTGCTACGCCTTCGAAGGCGTGCGTATCGTCATCACCCACAAGGATGTGCCGGGTCTGAAAGACATCGGTCCGCTGCTGCCCGGCGACCCGTTGCTGGCCATCGATGACGTGCAGTTCGTCGGTCAAGTGGTGCTCGCAGTAGCGGCCAAAGATCTGGAAACCGCGCGCACAGCGGCCATGGCCGCGATCATCGAGTATGAAGATCTGGAGCCAGTGCTTGACGTGGTCGAAGCGCTGCGCAAACGCCATTTTGTGCTCGACAGCCATACCCATCAGCGGGGCGATTCGGCGACCGCGCTCTCTACCGCAGAGCATCGCATCCAGGGCACGCTGCACATCGGCGGTCAGGAACACTTCTATCTGGAAACCCAAATCTCGTCGGTGATGCCGACCGAAGACGGTGGGATGATCGTTTACTGCTCGACCCAAAACCCCACCGAAGTACAGAAGCTGGTGGCGGAAGTGCTCGACGTTTCCATGAACAAAATCGTCGTCGACATGCGCCGCATGGGCGGTGGTTTTGGTGGCAAGGAAACCCAGGCCGCGAGCCCGGCGTGTCTCTGCGCGGTGGTTGCGCACCTGACCGGCCAGCCGACCAAAATGCGTCTGCCGCGGGTCGAAGACATGCTGATGACCGGCAAGCGTCACCCGTTCTACATCGAGTACGACGTCGGCTTTGACAGCACCGGCCGACTGCACGGTATTCAGCTGGAACTGGCCGGTAACTGCGGTTGCTCGCCGGACCTGTCAGCATCGATCGTCGACCGTGCAATGTTCCACGCGGATAACTCCTACTACCTGGGTGACGCGACCATCAACGGTCACCGCTGCAAAACCAACACCGCGTCGAATACTGCCTATCGCGGCTTCGGTGGTCCGCAAGGCATGGTCGCCATCGAAGAAGTGATGGACGCCATCGCTCGCCATCTGGCCCTCGATCCGCTGGCGGTGCGCAAGGCCAACTACTATGGCAAGACCGAGCGCAACGTCACCCATTACTACCAGACCGTCGAGCACAACATGCTCGAGGAAATGACCGCCGAGCTCGAGGAAAGCAGCCAGTACGCCGAGCGGCGTGAAGCGATCCGTCGCTACAACGCCAACAGCCCTATCCTGAAAAAAGGCCTGGCGCTGACGCCAGTGAAATTCGGTATTTCCTTCACCGCCAGCTTCCTCAACCAGGCAGGCGCCTTGATCCATATCTACACCGACGGCAGTATCCACTTGAACCACGGTGGCACGGAGATGGGTCAAGGTTTGAACATCAAAGTCGCGCAGGTTGTGGCCGAGGTGTTCCAGGTCGAAATTGATCGGGTGCAGATCACCGCAACCAACACCGACAAGGTTCCGAACACCTCGCCGACCGCCGCCTCGAGCGGTGCCGACCTGAACGGTAAGGCCGCGCAAAATGCCGCCGAAATCATCAAGCAGCGCTTGGTGGAATTCGCTGCGCGGCAGTACAAGGTCAGCGAGGAAGACGTTGAATTCCATAACGGCCATGTGCGGGTGCGCGATCACATCCTGACCTTTGAATCGCTGATCCAGCAGGCGTATTTCGCTCAGGTTTCGCTGTCCAGCACCGGCTTCTACAAGACCCCGAAAATCTTTTACGACCGCAGCCAGGCCCGTGGTCGGCCGTTCTACTATTTCGCCTTCGGTGCGGCCTGCGCCGAAGTGATCGTCGATACCTTGACCGGCGAATACAAAATGCTGCGTACCGATATCTTGCATGACGTCGGCGCCTCGCTGAACCCGGCGATCGACATCGGTCAGGTTGAGGGCGGCTTCATTCAGGGCATGGGGTGGTTGACCATGGAAGAACTGGTGTGGAACGCCAAGGGCAAGCTGATGACCAACGGCCCGGCCAGCTACAAGATCCCGACGGTCGCGGACATGCCGTTGGATCTGCGGGTGAAACTGGTGGAAAACCGCAAAAACCCGGAAGACACGGTGTTCCATTCCAAGGCCGTCGGCGAGCCACCGTTCATGCTCGGCATCGCCGCTTGGTGCGCGATCAAGGATGCGGTGGCCAGCCTGGGCGATTACCGTCATCAGCCAAAAATCGACGCCCCGGCAACGCCGGAGCGCGTGTTGTGGGGCTGTGAGCAGATGCGCCAGTTGAAGGCGACAAAAGCCGTGGAAGCCGAAGTCGAGCTGGCTTCGCTCTAGACCGAGGTGCTGCCATCGCGAGCAAGCCCGCTCCCACACTAGATCTGCTTGAAGCACAAAGGGTGTGCACACCAAAGATTCAATGTGGGAGCGGGCTTGCTCCGGGCGGCGTTCCGACGATGGCGGACTGGAAGACAACAGAGTTGTAGAGGTGACACATGTACAACTGGATCAGCGCACTCGCCGACCTGCAAACCCAGGGCGAACCCTGCGTGTTGGTGACCATCATCGAAGAGCTCGGCTCGACGCCGCGCAATGCCGGTTCGAAGATGGTCGTCAGTGCCACACAGAGCTTCGACACCATCGGCGGCGGGCATCTGGAATACAAGGCAATGCAGCTCGCTCGGGAGATGCTCGCCAGCGGCCAACAGGACACTCATCTGGAGCGCTTCACCCTGGGCGCCAGCCTCGGCCAGTGCTGCGGAGGTGTGACCGTGTTGCTGTTCGAACCGATGGGCCAAGTCCAGGCTCAGATCGCGGTATTCGGCGCTGGCCATGTCGGTCGGGCGTTGGTACCACTACTGGCCAGCCTGCCCTGCCGGGTGCGCTGGATCGACTCCCGGGAGCAGGAATTTCCCGAGCAGATCCCCCAGGGCGTCCGCAAGATCGTCAGCGAAGAGCCGGTGGATGAAGTCGATGACCTGCCCGCCGGCAGTTACTGCATCGTCATGACCCATAATCATCAGCTCGATCTGGAATTGACCGCCGCGATCCTCAAGCGCAACGACTTCGCCTACTTCGGCCTGATCGGTTCGAAGACCAAACGGGTCAAGTTCGAACATCGCCTGCGTGACCGCGGTTTCGACAGCGCGCTGCTGCAACGCATGCGCTGCCCGATGGGCATCGGTGAAGTCAAAGGCAAGCTGCCTGTGGAAATCGCCATCTCCATCGCCGGCGAAATCATCGCCACCTATAACGCGAATTTCGGCCAGCGCACCGCGAACGCCGAACCCATTGCCAAGTTGCTGCCAGCCTCACGCCGCAGCCAAGCCACGAACTGAGAAACCTCATGCCTTCAACTCGCAAAGCCTACCGCGCCGCCATTCTGCACAGCATCGACGACCCCGCCATCGTGGGGATCGAAGCTTCTTATGAGTATTTCGAAGACGGTTTGCTGGTCGTCGATAACGGCCAGATCAGCGCCGTCGGTCATGCCAGCGAACTGCTCGCTAGTCTGCCGGCCGATATCAACGTCATCCATTATCAGGATGCGCTGATCACTCCCGGCTTCATCGACACCCACATCCACTTGCCGCAGACCGGCATGGTCGGTGCCTACGGCGAACAGCTGCTGGATTGGCTCAACACCTACACGTTCCCTTGCGAAAGCCAGTTCGCCGACAAAGCCCACGCCGAAGAGGTCGCGGGCATTTTCATCAAGGAACTGCTGCGCAACGGCACCACCACTGCGCTGGTGTTCGGCAGCGTACACCCGCAATCAGTGACGTCTTTCTTTGAAGCCGCCGAACAGCTGGACCTGCGGATGATCGCCGGAAAAGTAATGATGGACCGCAATGCGCCGGACTACCTGACCGACACCGCCGAATCCAGCTACCTCGAAAGCAAAGCGCTGATCGAACGCTGGCACGGCAAGGGTCGTCTGCACTATGCAGTGACCCCGCGCTTCGCGCCGACCAGCACCCCGGAACAACTGACCTTGGCCGGACAATTACTCAGCGAATACCCCGACTTGTACATGCAGACGCACATCAGCGAAAACCTGCAGGAAGTCGAATGGGTCAAGGAGTTGTTCCCGGAGCGCAAAGGCTATCTGGACGTCTACGACCACTACAAACTATTGGGCGAACGCTCGGTATTCGCCCACGGCGTGCATCTGTGCGACGACGAATGCGCGCGTCTGGCCGAAACCGGTTCGGCAATCGCCTTCTGCCCAACCTCGAACTTCTTCCTCGGCAGCGGCCTGTTCAACCTGCCGATGGCCGAGAAGCACAACTTGAATGTCGGGCTGGGGACGGATGTCGGCGGCGGCACCAGTTTCTCGCTGCTGCAAACCCTGAACGAAGCGTACAAAGTCATGCAAATGCAGGGGGCTCGTCTGAGCCCGTTCAAATCACTGTACCTGGCCACCCTCGGCGGCGCCCGGGCCCTGCGCCTGGAAGACAAGATCGGCACCCTGCAACCGGGCACCGACGCGGACTTCCTGGTGCTCGACTACAACGCCACACCGCTGCTCAGCTATCGCCTGAAACAGGCTAATAACATCGCCGAAACGTTATTTGTATTGATGACCCTAGGGGATGACCGGACGGTGTTGCAGACCTATGCGGCGGGGAATCTGGTGCATCAGCGCTAAAGGCTGGAAACAAAAAATCCCCCGCAGCCATGAGTAGAGGCTGCGGGGGATTTTTGTGTTGTTTGTCAGATCGCAATCGCGAGCAAGCCCGCTCCCACATTAGATCTTCAGCGAACACTTATTTTGTGTACGACTACGATCCAATGTGGGAGCGGGCTTGCTCGCGATGGGCTCGACTCGGTCACCGCGAAAGATTCAAATCTTCGCCGCTGAACGCCCCGGCTTCTTGGTCTGCAACAGGTGCGAGAACACCGCGTGCAAATCGTCCGAGGCGCTTTCTTCATCGAGGTTGAGTTTGCTGTCGATGTGATCCATGTGATGCATCATCAGGTTCACCGCCAGATCAGCGTCACGCGCCTCGATGGCGTCGATCAACTGAGTGTGTTCATCATAGGAACAGTGTGAGCGGTTGCCGCTTTCGTACTGGGCGATGATCAATGAAGTCTGGGAAACCAGGCTGCGCTGGAAGCTGATCAGCGGCGCATTCTTCGCCGCTTCAGCCAGCTTCAAGTGGAACTCGCCCGACAACCGGATGCCCGCCCCACGATCGCCGCGGGAGAAGCTGTCGCGCTCGTCGTTGACCATCTGCCGCAGCTCCGCAAGCTGTTCGGCCGTCGCATGCTGCACCGCCAACTCGGTAATCGCCCGCTCAACCAGACGCCGTGCCAGGAACACCTGACGGGCTTCCTCGACGCTCGGACTGGCGACCACGGCACCACGATTGGGTCGCAGCAACACGACACCTTCATGGGCCAGGCGCGACAAGGCGCGACGGATGATGGTGCGACTGACCCCGAAAATTTCCCCCAGCGCTTCTTCGCTCAACTTGGTGCCGGGCGCCAGACGCTGCTCGAGGATGGCCTCGAAGATATGCGCGTAGACAATATCGTCCTGGGTTCCGCTGCGGCCGGCTTTGCCTGCTCGCGGTTGTTTCTTGAGGGGCTGCAACTGTTCGTTCATGGGCGCTCGAGTGAGGAAAACTGCGACGAATTAACCGTGACTGTAGTACGACACAGGATGTCGCGGGCAAGTATCGCGTAAAAAACATGGCACATTGTACACAACCGGTTGTGCTAACACGACTGTACGGCAGTTTACGCCCGCGGCTGTACCGCAATGATCGGTTACGTTTGAGTTTAGGCTTGAACATAGAATCTGTGGTGAATGCGGACCCGCGTAGGGGTTGGTGTTCACCATAGACATCTTTACCAAAACAAGGAACACCGCTCCATGACCGACGCCACGCAAGCGCAGTTACGCCCATTGGCCGACACGTCGCCATCAGCCATCGTTGCCGGTTTCATCGCGATGATGACTGGCTACACCAGCTCTCTGGTGCTGATGTTTCAGGCCGGCCAAGCGGCCGGGCTGACCACCGGGCAAATCTCGTCGTGGATCTGGGCAATCTCGATCGGTATGGCGGTGTGCAGCATCGGTCTGTCCCTGCGTTATCGCACGCCCATCACCATTGCCTGGTCGACCCCGGGCGCGGCGCTGTTGATCACAAGCCTGGGCGGCGTGACCTACGGCGAAGCCATCGGTGCCTATATAACCTGCGCGGTGCTGGTGACCATTTGTGGGCTGACCGGCAGTTTCGAACGCTTGGTCAAACGTATTCCCGCCTCGCTGGCAGCGGCATTGCTGGCCGGAATTCTGTTCAAGATCGGCAGCGAAATTTTCGTCGCCGCGCAACACCGCACCGCATTGGTGCTGGGCATGTTCTTCACTTACCTGATCATCAAGCGCCTGTCGCCCCGCTATGCAGTACTGGCGGCATTGCTGATCGGTACCGCGCTCTCCGGCCTGATGGGGCTGCTGGACTTCAGCGGTTTCAGCCTTGAGGTCGCAACGCCGATCTGGACCACCCCGCACTTCTCTCTGGCTGCGACCATCAGCATCGGCATTCCGCTGTTTGTAGTGGCGATGACCTCGCAGAACATGCCCGGCATCGCCGTGCTGCGTGCCGACGGCTATAACGTACCGGCGTCGCCATTGATCACTACTACCGGTATCGCCTCGCTGCTACTGGCACCGTTTGGCTCCCACGGCATCAACCTTGCCGCGATCAGCGCCGCCATCTGCACCGGGCCGCATGCCCATGAAGATCGCAACAAGCGTTACACCGCTGCGGTCTGGTGCGGGATTTTCTACGGGATTGCGGGAGTCTTTGGCGCAACGCTGGCCGCGCTGTTCGCCGCGCTGCCGAAAGAACTGGTGCTGTCGATTGCCGCACTGGCCCTGTTCGGCTCAATCATCAATGGCCTGAGCATCGCCATGTACGAAGTGAAAGAACGCGAAGCCGCGCTGATCACCTTCATGGTGACCGCATCGGGGCTGACGCTGTTTTCGATCGGTTCGGCGTTCTGGGGGATTGTTGCGGGGGTGTTGACGTTGGTGATCCTGAACTGGCGCAAGGCTTGAGCTTTTCTAAACCCTGAAAACCAATCGCGAGCAAGCCCGCTCCCACATTAGCCCGATGTGATCGCTCCATTGCGGGCTGACACGGATCTAATAATGTGGGAGCGGGCTTGCTCGCGATGGCGGCCTGACAGTCGACACAAATCCATCACCCACACAAATTCCCGGGAAACAGACCCGAGGCATAAACAAATAGAAGGGGGAAAATCGAAAAGTTACTACAGAGCAGCAACGAATCAGCGGCCCGAGCGGGCCGCTGACTCATGACATCAGGCTACCGGATTGATTGGCTTTTCCGGGTACCAGACGTCCAACAGCGGGCTGACTTCAACGCTGGTCAGCTCGGTGCGGGCTTTGAGCCAGGCTTCAACCTTGGCACGCTGCTCTTCGCTGACCGAACCGCGTTTGATCAGGCAAACCAGACCGTAGTCATCGCCGCCAACATAGCCGAGGCCGTTGGCCTCCATCGCTTCTTCCAGGAACTCGTTGAGGAAAGTGTCAATAGCTTCATCAGCCAAATCTTCTTTGAAATCCAGGTTCAGCTCGAAACCCAGCTCTTGAAATTCATCGACGCACAGTTTTTTGCGCAGACGCTGGGAACGGTTAGTCGCCATGGAACAATCCTCATAAGTAATAACGGGCGGCACTTTAGCAGTTTAAGCAGCCGATTGCCCGCTTCTATAGGGCCCGGCCCCCACCGTTCGTAAAAAAATAGCCGATTAGAGGCACTGGGCACGGCACAAGCCGCTACACCTTGGGGCATAATGCCGACACTTTCATGACCACTGAGGGAATTTATCAACATGCCCTCGTCTTTTTCCCCTCGGCTGTAGGGTTTTACTTCACATGATCAAATCTTTGCGCCCATTGCTGCTTGCCAGTCTTCTTCTGCCCCTGGCCCTGCCTGTATCCGCCGCCTCGATCAATACCGCCCTGTCACCCAATGTCGAAAAAGCCCTCAAGGCCAGCAAGTTGCAGGACAACGCCCTGTCGCTGGTGATGATCCCACTCAACGGCCCCGGCACCCCGACCATCTTCAATGCCGACGTTTCGGTCAACCCGGCCTCGACCATGAAACTGGTCACCACCTACGCCGCGCTGGAAATGCTCGGCCCGAACCATCAGTGGAAAACCGAGTTTTACACCGACGGCACCCTGAGTGGCGGCATCCTCCACGGCAACCTGTACCTCAAGGGCGGCGGCGATCCGAAGCTGAATATGGAAAAGCTCTGGTTGCTGATGCGTGACCTGCGGGCCAATGGCGTGCAGCAAGTCACCGGCGATCTGGTGCTGGACCGTAGCTTCTTCGTGCAACCGCAACTGCCGGAGTTCAATGACGACGGCAAGGACGAGAACAAGCCCTTCCTGGTCAAACCCGACGCGCTGATGGTCAACCTCAAGGCCCTGCGCTTCGTCGCTCGTAATGACTCGGGCAAGGTACTGATTTCCGTCGAACCGCCGATTGCCAGCATTCACATCGACAATCAGGTCAAGGCCATCAATTCCAAGGAGTGCACCGGCAACGTGCGTTATAACCCGGTGGCCCAGGCCGACGGTGGCCTGAGTGTGACGGTCAACGGTCAGTTGGGCGACGGCTGCAGCTCGCAGACCTACCTTTCTTTGCTCGACCACGCGACCTACACCGCTGGCGCCGTACGGGCGATCTGGCAGGAACTGGGCGGTAGCATTCAGGGCCAGGATCGTCTGGCTGCTGTTCCAAAAGACGCCAAGGTTCTGGCCCGGGCGTTCTCGCCGGATCTGGCGGAGATCATCCGCGATATCAACAAATACAGTAACAACACCATGGCCCAGCAGCTGTTCCTCAGCCTCGGCGCACAGTTCCGCAATGACGCCGACGCTGACGACGCCAAAGCCGCGCAACGTGTTGTGCGTCAGTGGCTGGCGAAGAAAGGCATCACTGCGCCGCATCTGGTCATGGAGAACGGTTCCGGCTTGTCCCGCGCCGAACGGGTCAGCGCCCGGGAAATGGGGGCGATGCTGCAGGCGGCCTGGAGAAGCCCTTACTCGGCGGAGTTCATCAGCTCAATGCCGATTGCCGGTACGGACGGCACCATGCGCAAACGCCTGAAACGCACAGCAATGGCCGGTGAAGCGCATATCAAGACCGGCACCCTGAATACCGTGCGCGCCATCGCCGGCTTCAGCCGTGACAGCAATGGTAATACCTGGGCAGTGGTGGCGATCCTCAACGACCCGAGACCTTTTGGCGCGTCTTCGGTGCTTGATCAGGTCCTGCTGGATCTGTATCGCCAGCCGAAAATGGCGGAGGCTGCTTCGGTGCTTTAATCCAACCGATGATCAACTGTGGCGGGGACTCCCTCGCCACAAGGGATTGCGTACAGCCTACCTACATCAACTCCGATTCAACCCGATCGCGCCCTGCCTGCTTCGCCACGTACACCCCTGAGTCAGCTCGCAGCAGCAATGCATCAGCCCCTTCACCTGCGCGCCAACTGGCAATCCCGAAGCTCGCAGTCACTATGCCCACCCCATCGATCGGTGACGTACGCAGCCCCTGCCACAGCTCCAGCGCAAGGGTAAAAGCCTGCTGCCCATCGGTATCCGGGCAAAGCACCATGAACTCTTCGCCGCCTAAACGACAGAACACATCGGTACGACGCAGGCGAAGGCCGATGCGCTCACAGACGCCTTGTAACACCCGATCGCCCACGGCATGACCGTGCTGATCATTGATGCGTTTGAAGTGATCGATATCGAGCATGATCACTGCCAACTCTCCGACGCTGCGCTCAACCCGAGCCATTTCGGATTTAAGGCGCTCCTGGAAATAACGCCGGTTGTGAATCCCGGTCAGGGAGTCAGTCACCGAAAGCGCGCGCAGTTCCTCTTCAACCCGCTTCAGATCAGAGATATCCGAGATATAGCCGTGCCACAGCACCCCGCCGCCCGGCAATTCTTCCGGCGTCGCCTCACCGCGGACCCAACGCAACCCGCGCTGCGGCAGTTGCACACGGTATTCCTCACGCCACGGGCTGAGCTTCTGGGCAGATGAACGAATCGAGGCGCGGACTCTCGACACATCTTGCGGATAGATTCGTCCGAAGATTGCCTCCGCGTTCAGCAGCAGCACATCCGGCTCCAGCTCGTAAATTTCACGAATGCCTTCACTGGCATAGATCACGCTGAACTTGCCGTCGGCTGCCATCTTGAATTGGTAAATACCGCCCGGCACATGGGCGCTGAGCTTCTTCAACAGGCGATCCTGCGCCGCCAGCGCTTCGTGGACCCGTTTACGCTCGGTGATATCGATACAGATCGCCAGATGCCCGATCCAGAGCCCCTGCTCATCGAGCACCGGCGCCACGAGCATATTCACGGCCAGGTGGGTGCCATCCTGACGCACCAGCGTCCATTCCCGAGCCTCATGTCCACCCTCCTCGCCACCCTCGACGAGCATCGCCTGGCACATTGGGATCGGTTTGCCATAACGTCGGCTCAGTTCCTCTGCGCGCACCTGCAGCTCCTTGGGCAGGTGCAGGTTTTCCAGCGTCATGTGCCCCAGCACATCGACACTTCGATAGCCGAGCATTTGCTCGGCGCCAGCATTGAAGGTGCTGATCACACCGCGCAAGTCCGTCGCGACAATTGCCACTTGAGTCGCCGCATTCAACACGCTGCGCAGTTGTCCGTGGGCGCCGCGCAGCTCCTGCTCGCGCAAGCGCAATTCACGGGTACGTTGCTCGACCAGCGCCAAGGCTCGTTGTCGCTGGCTGACCAGAACGTAGAGCAAAGCGCTGAGCAGCACGCTGAGCAGACTGCCCAACACCACCAGACTGATGACCGAAGAGTGATTGGCCTGCAGAAATACCGCGCTGGGTCGGATATCCACCTGGTAATCGTGGTCCCCCAAGCGCAGCAAACGAGTCGCCGACAACTCACTTTGCGCCGCTAGGTTGTCCGACTCATAGAGCACTTCGTGGTCATTGTCGGTGGACAGATCGAGTATACGAACCGCGAGGTTGTCATGACTCGCCTCGGGCAAACCGTCAGCCACCAGCTGACGGATGCTGATGACCGCCATGACGTAACCATAGGGTTCAGACGTTGGAGCCGCATCGGATATGTTGACCGGTGCGGCCAACAACACGCCGCGGGCATAAGCCGGCTCGACGCCGACCAGATCCATCGGTTGCGAGACCGCCAGCGAACCGTGAATACGGGCGCGCTCCAGAGTCGAGCGACGCAGGGGCTCGACCAGCAAGTCGTAACCCAACGGCGAGCCGAGAACACTTTGCGTTTGGCTGAATAAAACCGGCACGTACTCATCGCGCTTGGCTGCAGGTTGCAATTGGCCCTTGGCATTCAATTCACGAATGGCAAAATCCGCCTCGCCTTGCGCCCGTACCTGGCGCTCGAATAACGAGCGTTCGGCCCCCATGACGCGCGGCGCCCAAACGTAAGCTTGAGTTCTGTGCAATAACGGCTTGGCAAAGCCATCAAAGTCCTGGCGGGTCACCGAATCGGAGTTGGCAAAAAACCGCCGCAGGCTGTCGAGGCGCTGCTCCTGATCTTCGAAACGTTCTTCAATTCGGCTGTAACGCTCGCTGACCAACAGCTGAAAACGCTGACGCAATTGCTGCTGATACAGATTGACCGTTGCCCAGGCCAACAACCCGGTCAGAATTACGCCAGCGAGCAACACCAGTATCGCGACCAGCACGGTCGAAACATCTTCGCTGATGAATCCCAGAATTTTTGGGCGAACGGCATGCAACGACATAAGCAGAACTCATAACGCCAGCGAGCTTGGGCATCACATGGGCTTTGACTGAGTTATAGCTATTTGCCACTAATTTGACCAGCGCAAAAAGAGCCAAGAGCCTTTAAAAATCAAGGCTCTGTGGATCCAATCGGCTTTAGCGGGCAGTGATTTTCCAGGCACGGTGGATCTTGCCGTTACGGGCAAAATCCGGATCGATGGTTTGTGCGGTGATTTCCTCAACGGCATACCGCGTGGTGAGGTTCTCTTCCAACTGGAACTTGCGGAAGTTGTTGGAGAAGTACAACACACCGCCAGGGGCAAGACGCGCCATCGCCAGATCGATCAATTGCACCTGGTCGCGTTGCACGTCGAAGATCCCTTCCATGCGCTTGGAGTTGGAGAACGTCGGCGGGTCAATGAAGATCAGGTCGAACTCGTCGCGGCAAGCATCCAGCCAAGCCATTACATCGCCTTGCTCCAGACGGTTCTTGTCGGAGAAGCCGTTCAGCGACAGGTTGCGCCGCGCCCAATCCAGATAGGTTTTCGACAAGTCGACGCTGGTAGTACTGCGAGCGCCACCCTTGGCAGCGTGCACACTGGCGGTCGCGGTGTAGCAGTACAGATTGAGGAAACGCTTGCCGGCGGCCTCTTTCTGAATCCGCAGGCGCATCGGCCGGTGATCGAGGAACAACCCGGTGTCGAGGTAGTCGGTCAGGTTGACCAGCAACTTGACGCCGCCTTCATTGATCTCGGTGAACTTGCCCTGGGCGCTCTGGCGCTCGTACTGCTTGGTGCCGCTCTGGCGCTCGCGGCGCTTGACGACCACGCGGCTCTTATCAATGTTCAAGGCCTGCGGAATGGCCGCCAGGGCATCGAACATACGCGCCGAGGCTTTTTCCGGGTCGATGGATTTCGGTGCAGCGTATTCCTGAACGTGCACCCAATCGCTGTACAGGTCGATGGCCATCGAGTATTCGGGCATATCGGCATCGTAGACGCGGTAGCACTCGACGCCTTCACGCTTGGCCCATTTACCCAGCAACTTGAGGTTTTTTTGCAGACGGTTGGCGAACATCTGCCCGCCTTCGCTCAGACGTGCCTGCTCAACGACGACCGGTGCCGGTTTGATCGGGTTGCCGTTCTTGTTGTACTTCTCGTACTTGCCCGGGGCCTCGATGTTATCTGCAACCTCTACCTCGGCTTGCTCGCGCTCGATCTGGCGCTGGTCCGGGGTGCGACGCTCGCCAGTGACGAACTGGTCCGGCGTTACTTTGATCAGCAGCAATTTGCACGGCAAGGCGCCGTTCCAGAACGAATACTGCTTGTGACTGCGGATGCCCATGCGCTTGCCCAGATCCGGCGCGCCGGTAAACACCGCCGCTTCCCAGTTCAGGCACGCCTGACGCAGACGCTCGCCGAGGTTCTGGTAGAGATAGAGCAAACTCGCCTCATCACCCAGACGTTCGCCGTAAGGAGGGTTACAGATCACCAGGCCTTTCTGGTTCTGGTCCGGACGCGGCTCAAACGTCGCGACTTCGCCCTGATAGACCTTGATCCAGTCGCTCAGGCCGGCACGTTCGATGTTGTTACGGCCCGGCTGAATCAGGCGCGGGTCAGCTTCGTAACCACGGATCCACAGCGGTGGCTTGGCCAGACCGGCGGCGGAACGTGCAGTGGCTTCTTCGTGGAGTTTTTTCCAAAGTGCCGGTACGTGGCCGAGCCAGGCAGTGAAGCCCCACTGCTCGCGTCGCAGGTTCGGTGCCATGTCGGCGGCGATCATCGCCGCTTCCACCAGGAAGGTGCCCACACCGCACATCGGGTCAGCCAGTGCGCCGCCGTCGGCGGCAATGCGCGGCCAACCGGCACGAATCAGAATCGCCGCCGCGAGGTTTTCCTTCAGCGGCGCCGCACCTTGCTGCAGACGGTAGCCGCGCTGGTGCAGGCTGTGGCCGGACAGGTCGAGGGACAGAATCGCTTCGCCGCGGTCCAGACGCAGGTGAATGCGCAGGTCCGGGTTGATTTTGTCGATCGATGGACGCTCACCCGACGGGGTACGCAACTTGTCGACAATCGCATCCTTGACCTTCAAGGCGCCGAAATGAGTGTTGTCGATGCCCGAACCGTGACCGCTAAACTCCACGGCCAGGGTGCCGTCGTTGAGCATGTGGTCCTGCCACTCGACATCCAGCACGCCGTGGTAGAGATCTTCGGCGTCCTTCATCGGAAAGCGTTTGAGGACCAACAGCACACGGTTGGCCAGACGCGACCACAGGCACAGGCGATAAGCCGTCTCCATGTCGGCCACGCCGCGCACGGCCGAGGTGTGCTCGCGCGCTTCCTCAAGGCCAAGCCCGATGGCTTCCTCGATCAGCAGGCCTTCGAGACCTTTAGGGCAAGTGAGGAAGAGTTCGTAACGATCCGACATGGGAATTCCAGGGCCTTTAAGCAGTAGTGAACGGGCAACGCATTGTCCGCTCGGTTTTCAATCAAGCGCTTTTCTTGAAGAGCGCTCGCGTGGCACGAAGGTGTGCCGTCCCACCCCGGCTGCTCAGCCAACCAAGAGGTTAAATGAGCTTAGATGCAGGGGCAGATAAAAAATTCGGTGCAACAAAATGTCATATCTCGACCCTTCGTCGAAAAATACCCGACGGCAACAGGTCGACATTGCCGCTAAAGAATAAACCTCATCTTCTAGTCGGAGGCTGATCATAGCGGGCTTTGCTCAAAAAACGGGTCACGAAACCCATCTTACTTATGGCCTTAACACCATTATCGTTACGTCCTTATGACAAAACGATCATTCCCTCGATGTGACGCATTGGTTAGAACTCAATACAGGTTGTCGCCGCAATGACGTCAACACCTTGGCTCGCTCTGCCTGCGCGAGTCACCAACGGCAGAGACTTTTTTCTGCCCGGCCTCGATTGAGGTCGACAGGACATTACACAGTCAACATTGAGGGAAACACCCTATGAGAAGACTTAAGCGTGATCCGTTGGAAAGAGCATTTTTACGCGGATATCAATATGGCGTTGGTGGCAAATCCCGTGAGCTTTGCCCATTTACTCTACCGTCAGTACGTCAAGCCTGGATTAACGGCTGGCGAGAAGGACGCGGCGACAACTGGGACGGTATGACCGGCACTGCGGGGATCCACAGACTCAACGAACTTCACGCCGTCGGCTAAACAGGGCACACATTCCGACACCAAAACCTGATTACGCAACGACTTAACCACGCACGTCCCATCCGGACGGCGGGCTTCGGCCCAGGGGCTCCCTCGAGGAGCCCTTTTTTATGGGCTCCTAAAAGACAAACACAACCCCTGTGGCGAGGGAGCTTGCTCCCGCTGGACCGCGAAGCGGTCCCAAAACCTGCAACCGTGTTTCATCAGACACACCGCGTTCGCCGGTTTTACGACTGCTTCGCCCGAGCGCGGACCGGCCGGCGGGAGCAAGCTCCCTCGCCACAGTTAATATCCACCGCCTTTAGCGCATCGCAGCAATCGCATCCACCGATTGGCGAATCAGCGCCGGCCCCTTGTAGATAAAGCCCGAATACAACTGCACCAAGCTTGCTCCAGCGGCGATTTTCTCAGCCGCGTGCTTGCCTTCGGTGATACCGCCCACGGCAATAATCGGCAAGCGACCGGCCAACTCGCCAGCCAGCACCTTGACGGTGTGAGTGCTCTTGTCGCGAACCGGCGCGCCTGACAGACCGCCCGCCTCGTCGCCATGCTCCATGCCTTCGACGCCAACGCGGCTCAGGGTAGTGTTGGTGGCGATCACCGCATCCATGCCTGTCTCGATCAACGCTTGCGCCACCTGCACAGTTTCTTCGTCGGTCATGTCCGGAGCGATCTTGATCGCCAGCGGCACACGTTTGCCGTGGCGCTGCGCCAGGTCTTCCTGGCGTTGACGCAAGGCTTCGAGCAGTTGCTTGAGCGAGTCGCCGAATTGCAGGCTGCGCAGGCCCGGCGTGTTCGGCGAGCTGACATTGACTGTCACATAGCTGGCATGGGCGTAAACTTTATCCAGGCAGATCAGGTAGTCATCGACCGCGCGTTCAACCGGCGTGTCAAAGTTCTTGCCGATATTGATGCCCAGAATGCCCTTGTACTTGGCCGCCGCGACCCGGGCCAGCAAGTGATCGACACCGAGGTTGTTGAAGCCCATGCGGTTGATGATCGCCTCGGCTTCCGGCAAGCGGAAAATCCGTGGTTTCGGATTACCCGGCTGTGGACGCGGGGTGATGGTGCCGATCTCGACGAAGCCGAAACCCAACTGGGCAAAACCATCGATGGCCGCGCCATTCTTGTCCAGGCCTGCCGCCAGACCCACCGGGTTGGGAAAATCCAGCCCCATGACGTTCACCGGCACCCGCGCTGGCGCTTTGCACAGCAAGCCATTGAGGCCCAAACGCCCGCCCGCGCCGATCAGGTCCAGAGACAGATCGTGGGAGGTTTCCGGGGAAAGTTTGAACAACAGCTGACGGGCCAGGGTGTACATGGGCGGGCTTGACTCGGTTGGCGGCGAAAAGAGGCGGCGATTATAGCCGGGCAACGGGGTCGCAAGCGAGGCACGCGATGAAATCAACGGTGAATGGCATATGCCTTGCACCATCGATTGCATCAGCACTCATGCCAGCGGCGGGATGGGTCGCAAGGACAACGGCGTCGTCACCCGGTTTTGCTTTGGCAACGGACCTGGTTACGACGCTTTTTTATGGAAGGTGAATACCTGATGAATGAATTTCCAACCGGCCCCTTGGCCTGGGTCAACGGCAGCGATGCCCCGGAAAAGAGCGCAATCAACCTGGGCTTCATGGCCCTGAGCGATTGCGCCTCGGTGGTGGTCGCCGCCACTCAGGGTTTCGCCCAGCCCTATGGCCTGACCCTCAACCTCAAGCGCCAATCATCCTGGGCCAACCTGCGGGACAAACTGGTCAGCGGCGAGCTGGATGCCGCCCACAGCCTTTATGGCTTGATCTACGCCGTGCATCTGGGCATCGGCGGTGTGGCCGCCACCGATATGGCAGTGCTGATGGGCCTGAACCAAAACGGCCAAAGCATCAACCTGTCCCACGGCCTGCAAGCCCAGGGTGTGACCAGTCCTGAAGCACTGGACCGGCACGTGCACCAAAGTCGCGCAAAGCTAACCTTCGCCCAGACGTTCCCCACCGGAACCCACGCCATGTGGCTCTATTACTGGCTGGCTAGCCAAGGCATCCATCCGTTGCAGGATGTCGACAGCGTGGTAGTGCCGCCACCGCAAATGGTCGCGCACTTGCAAGCCGGGCGCATTGACGGTTTTTGTGTCGGCGAGCCGTGGAGCGCCAGCGCGGTGAAGCAGGACCTGGGGTTCACCATGGCCACCAGCCAAACCATTTGGCCTGATCATCCGGAGAAAGTGCTGGGCTGCACCCGCGCGTTTGTCGAACAGTACCCCAACACCGCCCGCGCACTGGTCATGGCGATCCTCGAAGCCAGTCGTTTTATCGAACAGAGCACCGAGAACCGCCAAAGCACCGCGCAACTGTTGAGCGCCCGCGAGTACCTGGATGCGCCCGTGGACTGCATCCAGCCACGGTTGCTCGGCGACTATGCCGACGGCCTCGGCAATCGCTGGCAAGACCCTCATGCGCTGCGCTTTCACGGTGCCGGCGAGGTCAATCTGCCCTACCTCTCCGATGGCATGTGGTTCATGACTCAATTCCGTCGCTGGGGCTTATTGCGTGACGACCCGGATTACCTCGGCGTCGCCCGCCAGGTTCAGCAACTGGAGCTGTACCGCGAGGCAGCCACTGCTGTTGGCGTCAGTCACACTGGCGAGACGATGCGCAGCAGCCAATTGATCGACGGTAAAATCTGGGATGGCTCGGACCCGGCCGGTTATGCCCGCAGCTTTACACTGCACGCCATGACCGACCCCTCTGCCCTTCTCGCCAGCCGCTGACAGGAGACTGCGAATATGTTGCGTATCCTGCTGATCAACGACACCGCAAAAAAAGTCGGAAGGCTCAAAGCGGCCCTGACCGAAGCCGGATTTGAAGTGATCGACGAATCCGGCCTGACCATCGACCTGCCGGCGCGCGTCGAAACGGTGCGTCCGGATGTGATTTTGATCGATACCGAGTCACCGAGCCGCGATGTGATGGAACAAGTAGTCCTGGTCAGCCGCGACCAGCCACGGCCGATCGTCATGTTTACTGACGAACATGACCCGGACGTGATGCGTCAGGCGATCAAGTCCGGGGTCAGCGCCTATATCGTCGAAGGCATCCTCGCCTCACGCCTGCAACCGATCCTCGACGTGGCCATGGCCCGCTTCGAAAGCGACCAGGCCTTGCGCGCGCAGCTCCAGGCCCGCGACCAGCAACTGGCCGAACGCAAACGCATCGAACTGGCCAAGGGCTTGCTGATGAAGATGAAGGACTGCAAGGAAGAAGAGGCCTACACCCTGATGCGCCGCCAGGCCATGAGCCGCCAGCAGAAGCTGATTCAGGTGGCTGAGCAGATTATTGCCATGAGTGAGTTACTGGGCTAACAGAGGATCGCTCCCACGCTCTGCGTGGTAGCGCACGCCCTGGACGCTCCGCGTCCGCATCAGGCTGTGACGCAGAGCGTCACGAGATGCATTCCCACGCAGAGCGTGGGAACGATCATAATCTCAACTGTTGGCTCAGCTCTTGCTAAGTAATCCATACAGGTAACCAACGGCGGTTGCCCCACCTACGACAAAGACGTCGCACACCCTTTTGCACTAACGCATCGGGTTGCGGCGTTTTTTCGTTTTGGCCCCATAGCCCGGGGCCGGTGGTGCGGCCGTTATGGGCGCTCCACCTGAAAGCTCATGACTCCTTTCGAGACTCTTTAAAGCTGAGGTGCGCGATGAATTCAAGCTTCTGGAAATCCGGCCATACCCCGACATTGTTCGCGGCCTTCCTCTATTTCGACCTGAGTTTCATGGTCTGGTACCTGCTCGGCCCATTGGCGGTGCAGATCGCCGCCGATCTGCACCTGACCACCCAACAACGCGGGCTGGTGGTCGCCACGCCAATTCTGGCCGGGGCTTTCCTGCGCTTTGTGATGGGCTTGCTGGCAGATCGCCTGTCACCGAAAACAGCCGGGCTGATCGGCCAGGTGATCGTGATCTGCGCGCTGTTCGGCGCCTGGAAACTGGGCATTCACAGCTATGAACAAGCACTGGTGCTCGGCCTGTTTCTCGGTATGGCCGGCGCCTCGTTCGCCGTGGCCCTGCCGCTGGCCTCGCAGTGGTATCCACCACAGCATCAAGGCAAGGCGATGGGCATTGCCGGTGCGGGGAACTCCGGCACGGTGTTCGCTGCATTGATCGCCCCGTTGCTGGCGGCGGCTTATGGCTGGAGCAATGTGTTCGGTTTTGCGCTAATCCCGCTGATCGTGGCCCTGATCGTCTTTGCCTGGCTGGCGAAAAATGCCCCTGAGCGGCCAAAAGCAAAATCCATGGCCGACTACTTCAAGGCACTGGGTGACCGCGATAGCTGGTGGTTCATGTTTTTCTACAGTGTGACCTTCGGGGGCTTTATCGGCCTGGCCAGCGCCCTGCCCGGCTACTTCAACGACCAATACGGCTTGAGCCCGGTAACCGCCGGTTACTACACCGCCGCTTGCGTGTTCGGTGGCAGCCTGATGCGCCCGTTGGGCGGCGCCCTGGCGGATCGCTTCGGCGGCATTCGCACCTTGCTCGGCATGTACACCGTGGCGGCGATCTGCATCACCGCGGTGGGCTTCAACCTGCCGAGCTCCTACGCCGCCCTTGCCCTGTTCGTCTGCACCATGCTCGGTCTGGGTGCCGGTAACGGCGCGGTCTTCCAATTGGTACCGCAGCGCTTTCGTCGGGAGATCGGCGTGATGACCGGCCTGATCGGCATGGCCGGCGGCATTGGCGGCTTCGCCTTGGCAGCGGGAATGGGCGCGATCAAACAGAGCACCGGCAGCTATCAGCTTGCGCTTTGGTTGTTCGCCAGCCTCGGCGTGTTGGCCTGGTTCGGTCTGCACGGGGTTAAACGTCGCTGGAGAACCACGTGGGGTTCGGCGGCCGTGACCGCGGCACGGGTCTAAGCGCTTAATGAGCCTGCAACTGAGCTTCGCCCAGGCCAGTGCCACCGGCCCACGGGATGAGAATCAGGACGCCCTGCGCCTGGTGACCCCGGCCCCGGCACTGGCCGCCAGCAAGGGCTATCTGTTCGCCATCGCAGACGGTGTCAGCCAGTGCGCCGACGGCGGCCTCGCCGCTCGCTCGACCTTGCAGGCACTGGCGCTGGATTACTACGCCACGCCAGAAACCTGGGGCGTGGCGCAGGCCCTCGATCGGCTGTTGCTGGCACAGAATCGCTGGTTGCAGGCCAACGGTGGCGGGCAGCCATTGCTCACCACTGTCAGCGCCTTGGTGCTGCGGGGTCGGCGCTTTACCCTGGCCCATGTCGGCGACTGCCGGGTCTATCGATGGTGCGCCGGCGAGTTGCAGCGCATTACTGAGGACCATGTCTGGGAGCAACCGGGCATGCAACATGTGCTCAAGCGCGCATTGGGTCTGGATCAGCATCTGGTACTGGATTTTCTCGACAGTGAACTGCGTCTTGGTGAGAGCTTCGTACTGCTCAGCGACGGCATTTGGGCGGTGCTCGGCGACACGGCGATCGCCGCGATCCTGCGCGATCAGCCCGACCTCGACAGCGCTGCGCAGACACTGGTCAACGCTGCACACCTGGCAGGCAGCCAGGACAATGCCAGCGCGATGTTGGTACGGGTCGATGCCCTCGGCGAGGCGAACATCGGCGACGCGTTGATCCACTTGCAGCAGTGGCCCTTACCGCCTGTGCTTAAGCCGGGTCAGCCGTTCGAGGGTTGGCAGGTCGAAGCGCTACTCGGGCAGAGTCAGCAGTCCCTGCTCTACCGCGTTCGCGATGCCCAGCAGCAACCCTGGTTGCTGAAAACCTTGCCGGCTCATCTGCATGACGATAATCAGGCTGGGCAAAGCCTGCTGTCGGAGGAATGGTTTCTGCGGCGGGTCGCGGGTCGGCACTTCCCTGAAGTGCACACCGCCAGTCAGCGTCAGCATCTGTACTACGTGATGCGCGAATACACAGGCTCTACCCTGGCTGAACTGTTCGCACAAAACGGCCCGCTCCCCCTGGCGCAATGCCAGGAACTGGCCGAACGGCTGTTACGGGCGGTGGGCATACTGCATCGCAGGCAAATCCTGCACCGCGATATCAAGCCGGAAAACCTGCTGCTGGGTGAGGACGGCGAGTTGCGCCTGCTGGATTTTGGTTTGGCCTACTGCCCTGGCCTTTCCGAGGACCAGGCCCATTCGCTGCCTGGAACGCCCAGCTACATTGCCCCGGAAGCCTTCAACGGCGACGCGCCAACACCACAACAGGATCTGTATGCGGTAGGCGTGACGCTTTATTTTCTGTTAACCGGCCATTATCCCTACGGTGAAATCGAAGCCTTTCAACGACCGCGCTTCGGGGTGCCAGTCAGCGCCAGCCGCTATCGTCCTGACCTGCCGGATTGGCTGGAGCAAAGCCTGGAGCGTTCGGTTTCAGTCAATCCCGCTCAACGCTTTGAAACCGCCGAGGAATGGTTGCTGCTCCTGGAACAGGGCGAACGCCGCAGCTTGAGTGTTCGGCCAAGGCCGCTGCTGGAGCGGGAGCCGCTGAAGGTTTGGCGGACATTGGCGCTGGTGTCGTTGTTGATCAATCTTGTGCTGTTGTTTTTACTATTTCACGGTTGAGCACGCGCTTTCGTAGCAGCTGCCGAAGGCTGCGTTCGGCCGCGAAGCGGTCGTAATTCATGCGACTCAATTTTTTGCCAAAAACGCAGAATGGCTTCTACGACTGCTGCGCAGCCGAACGCAGGCTTCGCCAGCTGCTACGGGGTTTGTTCCGCGCTAATTGTGGGCAACACGCCTTGTATTGGTGCGAAAAATCCCTCCCGGACAAATCCCCCAACCTCAAAGCCCAATAAAACCGCTCTTCAGTGCAACTTGGCACAACCACTGCATTACCTCCTTCAACAGACATAAAGCCCAGCCTTCAACGACGAAGGATGCGCTTCCCGAGAGAACGGGATCAGGACAAAGGCGTCCTCGCTAGGTCACTAGCGGGACGCCTTTTTTTGTTTGCGCAAAATTTGTCGAGCCAGCCCTACCGCCCTGATGAGGCAGGTCTGAGCTCCCCGGAGATTCTTATGAAAAAACTCAAACTGGTGATGATCGGCAACGGCATGGCGGGGGTTCGCACCCTCGAAGAATTGCTCAAGCTGAGTAACGAGCTGTACGACATCACGCTCTTCGGCGCCGAACCCCATACCAACTACAACCGCATTCTGCTGTCGCCAGTGCTCGCCGGGGAGCAGACGTTCGAAGAGATCGTGCTCAATGATTTGAGCTGGTACCTGGACAACAACATCAAGCTGCTGCTCAACCGCAAAGTGGTGCAAATCGACCGAGTCAAACGCCGGGTGATTGCCGAAGACGGCACCGAAGCCGAGTACGACCGTTTGCTGATCGCCACCGGCTCGACACCGTTCATTCTGCCAATTCCCGGCAACACCTTGGAGGGTGTGATCGGCTACCGCGACATTGCCGACACCCAGGCCATGATTAACACCGCCAAGACCCACAAGCACGCAGTGGTCATCGGCGGCGGCCTGCTGGGTCTCGAAGCCGCCAACGGCTTGATGCTGCGTGGCATGCACGTGACCGTGGTGCACATCGGCGAATGGCTGCTGGAGCGGCAACTGGACAAAACCAGCGGCGAGCTGCTGCAAAGTGCCCTGGAAAACCGTGGCCTGAACTTCCGCCTGTGCGAACAAACCCAAGCGCTGCACGACGCCGGCAACGGCCGGGTCGGCTCGGTGCAGTTCAAGAATGGCGACGTGATCCCGGCTGACCTGGTGGTGATGGCCGCCGGCATCCGGCCGAACACCGAACTCGCGGAAAAATCCGGCATTCCCTGCAACCGCGGGATTCTGGTCAACGACACCCTGCAAACCTACGACCCGCGCGTTTACGCGATTGGCGAATGCGCCAGCCACCGTGGTATCGCTTATGGCCTGGTCGCACCGCTGTTCGAACAGGCCAAGGTCTGCGCCAACCATCTCGCGCAGCTGGGTTTTGCTCGCTATCAAGGTTCGGTCACCTCGACCAAATTGAAAGTCACCGGCATCGACCTGTTCTCCGCCGGCGACTTCATGGGCGGCGAAGGCACCGAGACCATCACCCTTTCCGACCCTATCGGCGGCGTCTACAAGAAGCTGGTGATCAAGGATGACGTGCTGGTCGGTGCCTGCTTGTATGGCGACACCGCCGACGGCGGCTGGTACTTCCGGCAGATCCGCGAAAACCACGCGATCGGCGAAATCCGCGACCACCTGATGTTCGGCGAAAACGCCCTCGGCGACGTTGGCCACCAAGGCCAGGACAAAGCCATGAGCATGGCTGACACAGCTGAAGTCTGCGGTTGCAACGGCGTGTGCAAAGGCACCATCGTCAAAGCGATTCAGGAACATGGCCTGTTCAGCGTCGACGACGTGAAGAAGCACACCAAGGCTGCCAGCTCCTGCGGCTCCTGCGCCGGCTTGGTGGAACAGATCCTGATCAACACCGTCGGTGGCGCGGCGGACGTCAAACCGAAAAGCGAAAAAGCCATCTGCGGCTGCAGCGACCTCAACCACGGGCAGATCCGCCAGGCGATTCGCGAGGAACACCTGCTGACCATCGCAGGGACCATGAGCTACCTGAACTGGCGCACCCCGAACGGCTGCGCCACCTGCCGTCCGGCGCTGAACTATTACCTGATTTCCACCTGGCCGGGTGAAGCCAAGGACGATCCGCAGTCGCGCCTGATCAATGAACGGGCCCACGCCAACATCCAGAAAGACGGCACCTATTCGGTGGTTCCACGGATGTGGGGCGGCGTGACCAACCCTTCCGAGTTGCGGCGCATCGCTGATGTGGCGGACAAGTACAACGTGCCGATGGTCAAGGTCACTGGCGGCCAGCGCATCGACTTGCTGGGGATCAAAAAGCAAGACTTGCCGGGTGTCTGGAAAGACCTCGACATGCCGTCCGGCCACGCCTACGGCAAATCCATCCGCACCGTGAAGACCTGCGTCGGCAGCGAGTTCTGCCGCTTTGGCACGCAAAACTCCACCCAACTGGGCATCGAGCTGGAGCATGACCTGTTCAACATGTGGTCGCCACACAAGGTCAAGCTGGCGGTCTCCGGCTGCCCGCGCAACTGCTCGGAAGCCGGAATCAAAGACGTCGGCATCATCGGCGTGGACTCGGGCTGGGAGATGTACATCGGCGGCAACGGCGGGATCAAAACCGAAGTCGCTGAGTTCTTCGTCAAACTGAAAACCGCCGAAGAAGTGCGCGAGTACAACGGCGCTTTCCTGCAGCTGTATCGCGAAGAAGCCTTCTACCTGGAGCGCACCGTGCACTACCTGCAACGGGTCGGCATGGAGCACATCAAGAAAGCAGTGCTGGAAGACCCGCAGCGGCGCAAGGCACTCAATGAGCGCCTGCAATTCTCCCTGTCGTTCGAACAGGACCCGTGGAAGGAACGGCTGGAGCAGCCGCTGCTGAAGAAAGAATTCGACACCATCGTGGTGAAACAGCTGGAGGTGCTGGCATGAACTGGCTGGATATCTGCGCACTGGAAGACATCAACGCACTCGGCTCGCGCATCATCAACGGTCCGAAAGGCGATATCGCGATCTTTCGTACAAGTGACGACGAAGTCTTCGCCCTCGACGACCGCTGCCCGCACAAGGGTGGCCCACTGTCCCAAGGACTGATCTACGGCAAACGGGTCGCCTGCCCGCTTCACAACTGGCAGATCGACCTTGAATCCGGCGAAGCCCTGGCACCGGACATTGGCTGCGCGCACCACCATCTGGCGCGCGTAGAGAATGGCCGGGTCATGCTGGCACTGCGGGACGCAAGCTGATGAACCGCCAGACGACGGCCTCGACCTGCTGTTACTGCGGGGTCGGTTGCGGTGTGCTGATCGAGCATGACGGCGAGCATATCCTCGGCGTCAGCGGCGACCCGACGCACCCGGCCAACTTCGGCAAGCTGTGCAGCAAAGGCGCCAGCCTGCACCTGACTGGCGACCTCGCGGCACGGGCGCTGTACCCGGAACTGCGACTGAGCAAAAGCCTGGCCCGCAGCCGCACCGATTGGGACACCGCGCTGGATCACGCGGCCACTGTGTTTGCCGACACCATCAGTGAACACGGCCCGGACAGCGTGGCGTTTTACATCTCCGGACAACTGCTGACCGAGGACTACTACACCTTCAACAAGCTGGCCCGAGCGCTGGTCGGCACCAACAACATCGACAGCAATTCACGGCTGTGCATGTCCTCGGCAGTGGTCGGCTACAAACGCAGTCTCGGCGCCGACGCCCCGCCGTGCAGCTATGAAGACCTTGAGCTGAGCGACTGCGTGATGATCGTCGGCAGCAACATGGCCTACGCCCACCCGGTCCTGTTTCGTCGCCTGGAAGAAGCCAAAAACCGCCGACCACAGATGAAAGTCATCGTCATCGACCCCCGTCGCACCGACACCTGCGACCTGGCGGACATGCACATGGCGATTCTGCCCGGCACCGATGTCGCGCTGTTTCATGGGATTTTGCATCTGCTGCTGTGGGAAGACTGGGTCGACCGGGACTTCATCAATGCCCACACCGAAGGCCTGGCCGAACTGAAAAACCTGGTGCGCGATTACACCCCGCAAATGGTTGCTCAGCTGTGTGGGATCAGTGTCGAGCAACTGCAGCAATGTGCAGAATGGATCGGCACCTCGCCCAGCTTTCTGTCGCTGTGGTGCATGGGACTCAACCAGTCCACAGCTGGCAGCGCGAAAAACAGCGCGCTGATCAACCTGCACCTGGCCACCGGGCAAATCGGTCGGCCTGGCGCCGGACCGTTCTCCCTGACCGGTCAGCCAAATGCCATGGGCGGTCGCGAAACCGGCAGCCTGTCGAACTTGCTGCCAGGCCATCGCGAGGCTACCAACCCTGAACACCGAGCAGAAGTCGCGGCCTATTGGGGTGTCGAGCGCTTGCCCGAAAGCACCGGCCTGACTGCCATCGAGCTGTTCGAGCAAGTCCAGAGCGGAAAAATCAAGGCCCTGTGGATCGCTTGCACCAACCCGGCGCAATCGCTGCCGGATCAGAATGCAGTGCGCGAGGCCCTGAAGGCCTGCCCGTTTGTGGTGCTGCAGGAAGCCTTTCGCACCACTGAAACCGCGCCGTTTGCCGACCTGTTATTGCCCGCCGCCAGTTGGGGCGAGAAGGAAGGCACGGTGACCAATTCGGAGCGGCGTATTTCCCACGTTCGCCGCGCAATTGCCGCGCCCGGAGAAGCACGGGCGGACTGGGCAATCACCGTGGACTTCGCCCAACGTCTGGAACAACGCCTGCGCCCAGGGCAGCTCAGCCTGTTCGCCTTCAACGATCCGGCGCAGGTGTTCGACGAATACAAAGTACTGACCCGCGACCGTGACCTCGATCTGTCCGGCATCAGCCATGCCCTGCTCGACCAAATCGGCCCGCAACAATGGCCCTTCCCCAGCGGCGCATTGAAAGGAACTCCGCGGCTGTACGCTGACGGGATTTTTCCAACCGCCACCGGCCGTGCACAGTTTGTCGCCGACCCCTACCGCGCCGCCAAAGAGCAGCGTGACGCCCGTTTTCCGCTGACCCTGATCACCGGGCGCCTGCGTGATCAATGGCACGGCATGAGCCGCACCGGCACCGCGGCGCAACTGTTCGGGCACGTCAGTGAAGCAGTGTTGAGTCTGCACCCCGATGAACTGCGTCGGCATCGGCTGCAATCCGGCGATCTGGTCAGCCTCAAAAGCCGTCGCGGTAACGTGATCGTTGCAGTGGGTAGTGATGATAGCGTCCGCCCGGGCCAAGCCTTCTTGCCCATGCATTGGGGTGATCGCTTCCTCAAGGGCGGCATCAATGCCATCACGCAGCCGGCGTTCGACCCGCTGTCGAAACAACCGGAGCTCAAACACAGCGGCGTGCGCATCGAGCCGGTGCAGTTGCCATGGCACTTGTTCGCCTTGATCGAAGGTGATGTGCAGCGGCATTTCGAGGCCCTGAGACCGCTCTGCGAGGACTTTTCCTACGTCAGCCTCAGCCTGACCGGGCGCGAGCGCCCGGCACTGCTCATTCGAGCTGCCAGCGCTCAGGCGCCGGACGCGCAGTTGCTCAGGGACATTGATCAACAGTTAAGGCTCAACGATGGGCCGGTATTGGCCTATGACGACCCTCAGCGCTCCATCGGCAAACGAGTCCGCATCGAGAACGGGCGAATCACTGCCATTCGCCTGGCCGGTGAAACCCTGGCCCGGCATTGGCTGCAAAGCCTATGGCTCGAGGGTCGCGCCGACGAGCAATTGCGTCGTTGGCTGTTGGCGCCATTGAGCGCCCCACCGGGCAACGCCGCAAGCCCGGCGTCCAGTAGCAAAACCTTATGTAACTGCAAAAACGTCAGCGAAAACGCGGTGTGCGCCGGCATCCGCCGCGGTCTGGATTTGAATGGTTTGAAACAAGAACTGGGCTGCGGCACTCAATGCGGCTCCTGCGTACCGGAAATCAAGCGTCTGTTGGCTGTCACTGCCCAACCGATAGCAATCACTTCGTGAGGAATTGAACATGAGCGCAAAAGTCTGGCTGGTGGGCGCAGGTCCTGGCGATCCTGAATTGCTGACCCTCAAAGCGGTACGGGCACTGGGGGACGCCGATGTGGTGCTGATCGATGATCTGGTGAACGGAGCCGTTCTGGTTCACTGCCCAACAGCTCGCATCATCCCTGTGGGCAAACGCGGGGGCTGTCGCTCCACGCCTCAGGAGTTCATTCACCGCTTGATGCTGCGCTATGCCCGCCAAGGCAAATGTGTGGTTCGGCTCAAGGGCGGCGATCCGTGCATTTTCGGACGCGGCGGTGAAGAAGCGCAGTGGCTGAGAACCCATGGGGTTGAAGTCGAAATGGTCAATGGCATCACCGCAGGTCTTGCCGGTGCTACGCAATGCAATATCCCGCTGACACTGCGCGGCATCAGCCGTGGCGTGACCCTGGTGACCGCCCACACTCAGGACGACAGCAGCTTGAATTGGCAAGCCTTGGCCCAAAGCGGTACGACGCTAGTGATCTACATGGGTGTCGCCAAACTGAGCGAGATTCGCGACCAATTGCTGGCCGGTGGTCTTGCGTCGGATACGCCAGTGGCGATGATCGAAAACGCCTCACTGCCACAGCAAAGGGAATGCCGGAGCGATCTGAGCGCCATGCAGGAAGATGCCCTCGCCTTTCAGTTGAAAAGCCCGGCCATCCTGGTGATCGGGGCGGTGGCCGCCTGTGAAGACATCAAAAGATCGCAGGCTGCGGCAGAGTGGTGCACAGACGTGGCTCTGTAGCCAAATCACTAAATCGCAGACAAAGAAAAGCCCGGCCTAAGCCGGGCTTTTCAGAGCTGCAAACTAATTACTTAGCTTGAGCTTCTACCTTCGCTTCTACGCGACGGTTAACAGCGCGACCAGCTTCAGTGGCGTTGTCAGCAACTGGGCGGGATTTGCCGTAGCCAACAGACTGAACGCGGGACGGCGAAACACCGTACTGGTTGGTCAGAACCTGTTTAACGGCGCTAGCGCGACGCTCGGACAGTTTCTGGTTGTAAGCGTCAGGACCGACGGAGTCAGTGTGACCTTCAACAGTAGTGGTGGTGCTTGGGTACTGCTTCATGAAGTCAGCGAGGTTTTTGATGTCGCCGTAGCTGTTAGGCTTGACTACCGACTTGTTGAAGTCGAACTTCACGTCCAGCTCAACACGAACAACTTCAGCAACTGCCGGGCAGCCATCAGCGTCAACAGTTACGTTGGCTGGGGTGTTCGGGCACTTGTCAACGTTGTCGCACACGCCATCGTTGTCGCTGTCGGTGCAGACTTCAGCTGGAGCTGCAACTGGGGCAGCAGCAGGCTTGTTGCCGCCACCGAAGTTAACACCCAGACCTACGGAAGGGATGTAGTCCCACTTGCCGTTGTCCAGCTTGTAGTCAGCTTCTACGCCAGCACGAGCGTATACGTTTTCGAGGAAGTAGTACTTAAGACCACCGCCTGCAGTCAGGAAAGTCGACTGGTCACGACCGGTGTGGCCGTCAGCGGCTACGTTGGTCATGCTGCCGTGCTTAACACCACCTTGAACGTAAGGACGCAGAGCGTCGCCGGCGTTGTTGAAGTGGTACTGAGCGTTCAGACCAAACTGGTCGCCTTCGATTTTCTGATGGCCAGTGCCGTTGTTCGAACGGGTGTGGTCATCGTTGTTGTAGGTAGCGTTCAACGATACGTCGTCGGTCAAGAAGTAACCGATGGAGGCGCCAGGAGTGTAGCCGTCTTCAACGTTCTTAACGCTGTCGTTGTACTTCTTCCCGTAGTTGAGCTCGCCTTCAACTGCGCCTTGGCCTTGTGCCAATGCGCCGAACGAAGTAGCGGCAATAAGAGTACCAATGGCCAAGCCCAAGGTGTTTTTCAGTTTCATCCGTTAAATCCCCATCTGGTGATTGTGAAGCAGTCCCGCAAACCGGGGGACAACTCGGCGGCAATTCTATCAGAACTTGCCTACACGTAAGAGATATTTGCGCCGAACTAAGTTTCAGCAATGCCTGCAAATTTCTCACGCAATTTATCAAGAGCACGCTTGTACCGCATTTTCGTTGCACTCAAACCCATATGCATTATGTCTGCGATCTCCTGAAATTCCAGCTCTGCGACAAATCGTAGCACCAAAATTTCGCGGTCAATCGGGTTCACATGCACTAACCAGCGATCAAGTCCACCCTTATCCTCAGGTTTCGGCATCTTTTCATCAGATGCTTCCTCGAGGGGGTCGAGACTCAATGCGTCCATCAAGCGACGCTTGCGCCGTTCCTTCCGATACTGTGTGATGCATTCGTTGTACGTGATGCTGTAGAGCCACGTCTTGAACTTCGATTTCCCTTCGAAGTTCTTCAAGCCATACAGCACCTTCAACATCACTTCCTGACAGACATCATCTGCATCGCGATCGTTCCCTAAATACCGTGCACAGACGTTAAATAAGGTCCTCTGATAGCGCCGCATCAACTCTTCATAGGCGCGTGTTACGTGAAACAGCTCCGCATGCGAACGCGCAACCAACTCCTCATCGGAGAGCTCGCGGGGGTCGTAGCGCATGGATAGCGATTGGGCTTTATTCAAAACAAGTCGGGCCGACAGTCAGGTCAATGTCCGCCGCAAGCCCAGCTCAGGGCATTTTGCGGCGGCATACGATAGCAGGGTTTGCCGGGTTAGCGGCTACTTACATGCTGTTCCAGCATGATCCGATTGGAGAGAGAGACTAGCTCACCCTCGTCGGTCAGCAATGTAGTTTTAACCGTGCCGATCTCTTCGATCTGACCTTCGACCTCACCAACACGCACTTGTTGCCCAACCTGATACAACTCACGCACATAAATTCCCGCAAGAATCTGCCCGGCGATTTCCCGGCTTCCCAACCCCATGGCCAAGGCAACTGCCAGACCAACGGTTATCAACACTATCACGATCACATGGTTGAGCAGGTCAGTCTTGACCTCCAACTGGCTGATCGCGACCGAAATACTGATGATGATCACCAGGCCTTGAGCGATACGCCCAAGCCCCGCAGCGTAATCCAGGCCTACACCTTCTGCCGCACCACGAACCAGCCCATTGGCCAGCTGCGCCAGTAACACGCCGACCAACAGCACCAGCGCGGCACCGAATACTTTCGGCACATACAGCGCCAGCATATCGAGCGTAGCTGAAACTCGTTCAAGTCCAAGGGATTCAGCAGCAGAAACCAGAAAAATCAGCAATACGAACCAATAAACGATCTTGCCGATCAAGGTCGAGATCGGCACTTGCAGGCCCGCGCGGGACAGCAATTTGGTCAAACCGGTACCGCCCATCAGGCGATCGAGCCCCAATTTGGCGAGCAATTTGGAGAGCAAGGTGTCGAGCAGCTTGGCCACGACAAAACCCAACAACAGCACAACCAGTGCACCGAACAGGTTAGGAATGAAATTCGCTACCTTGGTCCACAACGCAGTCATCGCAGTGATGAGGCTCTGAGTCCAGAGATCAATTTCCATATTCAGTCAGCCTTATCAGCAGCAGTGCGAGCAGAAGGTTTAAGACGGGAAACCGGCGAGACATGGGCCGAGCCGTTATTGAGAGCAATCATCAACGCCGGCAGCCAACGCCCCAGCAAGCTGAACAGATCACCCGCGCCCACCTGGCGGTTGGCGGTTTTCAGTACGCGGCCCAGGCAAGCATCGTCGTCACGGTTGGACGGCGTCGCATTAAGCATGTCACGCAAAGACTGTTCGAACGGATCGTGCATACGCACCTCTCGAGATGTCTGTGAAAGACGCGATCAAATTTCTTCGGGTCACATGCGCAAACATCAGACCCAGCGCAAACGTCGGAATAACCACCATTGACCCAGAGCCATGAAGACCATCATCAGGCAGGCGATGAGGAAGCCATAAGGGCTCGCGGAGAAGGGTATTCCGCCGACATTTACTCCCAGCAAACCGGTCAGAAAACTCATCGGCAGAAAGATACAAGTGATGATTCCGAAGCGGTACATCGTGCGATTCATGCGCACGTTCAAACGCCGATCCTCGGCATCCAGCACAAGCCCCACGCGCTCTCTGGTCAATTCCAGCTCTTCCAGATAACGCGTCAGGCTGTTGTTCAATTCGTTCCAGTAGTCACCATCGTCGTCGACGAACCACGGCAATTTTATCCGGGTAAGCTGACCGAAAATATCCCGCTGCGGAGCGAGGAAACGTTTCAGCCCGGCAGCCCGCCGACGGATCTGCAAAATGGCTCCATGCTCTGGAGTATACCGTTCGTCGGCATCCAGCTTTTCTTCTTCCTCATCGACGACTTCCGAGAGGTCGCCGACCAGATCCTGAACCTTGTTGGTCAGGTACTGAGCCATATAAAGGATCAATTCAGAGGCGCTTTTCGGCCCTTTGCCTTGATCCAGTTGTATCAACAGCTCATCAGTGGCCCGCAAGGGGCGCAAGCGCAATGAAATGACCCGTTGAGCAGAAGCGAAAATCCGCACCGAGACCATGTCTTCCGGCTCGGCGCCCGGATTGAGGTTAATTCCGCGCAAAAATAGCAGCAGTTCGCTGTCCGGCAACGGCAGCAGCCGTGGCCGGGTATTCTCTTCAAGCAGCAAATCGCAGCTGAACTCACTCAGACCACTGAATTTACGCAGCCAGGTCTGGGTTTGCGGGTGACTGCGATCCCAATGCAGCCAAAGGCTTTCATGGGGATGCAGTTGCAGGTCATCCAGTTCAGTCCGGGCAATCGAACGCGCACTGCCTTTACCATCCAGCACCAGGGCATGAACCAGCCCCCACTGCGCGTTTTCTTCCTCGAACATCCTTACCCCTATCTTGAAAATCGACAGTGTTCGACGCTTTATTCAGGCATCTTCAGCGGGCTAGGCGAGATGATCACGCCGTTATTGTCAGCATAAATGTATTCGCCTGGACGGAACGTCACGCCAGCAAAGGTCACAGCAACGTTGAGATCACCAATACCGCGCTTGTCAGTCTTCATCGGGTGGCTGGCGAGGGCCTGCACTCCCAAATCAGTTTGCGCAATGACATCGACATCACGGATGCAGCCGTAGATCACCAGCCCTTCCCAGCCGTTTTTCGCAGCTTTCTCGGCCAGCATGTCGCCCAATAGAGCGCGGCGCAGCGAACCACCGCCATCGACCACCAACACCTTGCCATTCCCTTTGAGTTCGACCTGCTCCTTGACCAGCGAGTTGTCTTCGAAGCACTTGATGGTCACGATTTCGCCGCCGAAGGAATCACGACCGCCAAAATTGCTGAACATCGGTTCGAGCACCTGTACCAGTTCCGGGTAGGCATCGCACAGATCGGGAGTAAGGTAATGGTTCATCGAGAAACTCCTGTAAGGGAAAAAACACGATAGAGAACGTCGAAATTCACACGGGTTACGCTAATAAAACGAGCTACGGCGGCGAATATTCAAGGCTTGAGCTTAGACATCGACACCAATACGGTCACCATCATAAACCAGTTTCAGCCTATTCAAGCCCGGACAGGACGACTGCAAGGCACGCCCGCTGGGTAATTGAAACTCAATGCCATGGCGCATGCAGCGCAGCACATTGCCGCTCAGCGTGCCCGCCGACAGCGGCGCACCTTGATGGGGGCAGCTGTCTTCGAACAGCAATGGCTGATTATCCAGCACCAGCAACAGCACGCTACGCCCGCCGACCTGGAAAGTTCGTCGGTAACCTTCTTCCAGATTGATCAAACGCTCGAGCGATACGAACATAAATGCTGACTCAGTAACTGAAAGTGACCAAAACAGCCCAATGCGTCATATCTTAGCCGTTAGTCGACCAGAGCGAAATGCCCTTGTTAGAGCGGCTGACTCAGACTGTAGCGACCAGATTCGACTCTTGAGTCAGCAATGGCATTCCCTGATCGCTCAACCAGCACTCCACCAACGGCCAGACTTGCGTCTGGGCACTTTTGCTGACCAGCATCTCGACATGGCCGAAATTGTCGCTAAAGCCCTGCTCACTCCCCAGACAAATGAACTGCTTTTGTTCGGAGCCTAACTGATCGAAGAGTTTGCGGCAGGCCCACGTCGGGTCTTGATGATCACCTGCTGCACTCACCGCCAGCACTGGCACCCGAACCTCGGCCAGCCCCGCCCACCAATCTTTATCAGCATCGCCAAAACGGCCGAACAGACCGTACCAACGCATACCTTCCAGGGCCAGGCCAATCGGCTCGTCCTCGGGGCCACGCTTGAGCCGGGAACCCGATATCTGGGCAAAACGCTTCAAAATGAAACGTCCGCTCCACTCCACCGGCGGGATCTTCAAGGGCCAGTAAGTCCGACTGACCTGAGTACCGAAAAACGCTGCAGACGCAACGGCAGGCGCGCCCAGATACTCGCCACCCAATGCAGCCGCAAGCGTGATACCGCCCAGCGAATGCCCTAACCAATGGGGAATCTGCCCACTTTGCTCACGAACGAAGGCGGCAATCGCCGGCAGATCATAGCGGGCATAGTCAGCGACGCGGTTCTTGCGGTAGTTCTGATTGCGCCGGGAAAGCCCGTGACCACGCATCTCGGGAATCCACACATCAAAACCGGCACGCGCCAGATAAGCGCCCAGCCCCAGACCTTTGGGTGAGTACCAGAAACGCCGGTTGGAAAAACTGCCGTGAAGCAGCACGACCGGAACGCCACGAACCTGTGGCCCATCGGCCATGCCCAACCGGGTGACAGCCAGCTCAACGGTTCCATCCGGGCTGTTGCCCGGCTTCAAGCGATAGACGTCCTCGCTCAGATCGCCGCGACGCTCGGCACTGATCAAGGCGACAGGAAATAGATTGCTGCTGCTTTGCATAATGCTCTTGCACAAAAAAGGGCGGCATCCACAAAGCCCGCCCTACTTCAAACCGAAAGGGCCGATCACTGATCGGCCCTTCACTCAACGACTCAGACCGCAGCCTGACCTTCCGCCAGGAAGAACCAGGTTTCCAGTACGGAATCGGGGTTCAGCGAGACGCTTTCGATACCCTGCTCCATCAGCCACTTGGCCAGATCCGGGTGGTCGGAAGGGCCCTGACCGCAAATACCAATGTATTTGCCGGCCTTGTTGCACGCCTGAATAGCATTGGCCAACAGCTTCTTGACCGCCGGATTACGCTCGTCGAACAGGTGAGCGATGATCCCGGAGTCACGGTCCAGGCCCAGGGTCAGCTGGGTCAGGTCGTTGGAGCCGATGGAGAAGCCGTCGAAGAACTCAAGGAACTCTTCAGCCAGAATGGCGTTGGACGGCAGTTCGCACATCATAATGATGCGCAGGCCATTTTCGCCCCGCGCCAGACCGTTCTCTGCCAACAGGTCGACGACCTGGCTGGCTTCGCCCAGGGTACGGACGAACGGCACCATGATTTCGACGTTGGTCAGGCCCATCTCGTTGCGCACACGCTTGAGCGCACGGCATTCGAGTTCGAAGCAGTCACGGAACGATTCGCTGATGTAACGCGAAGCGCCACGGAAACCCAGCATCGGGTTTTCTTCTTCCGGCTCGTAGAGCTTGCCGCCGATCAGGTTGGCGTATTCGTTGGACTTGAAGTCCGACAGACGCACGATGACCTTTTTCGGCCAGAATGCTGCCGCCAGGGTACTGATGCCCTCGACCAGCTTCTCGACATAGAAACCGACCGGATCATCGTAACCGGCAATGCGCTTGTCGACGCTTTCCTTGATCTCTTGCGGCAACCCGGCGTAGTTCAGCAGCGCTTTAGGGTGCACGCCGATCATGCGGTTGATGATGAATTCCAGACGGGCCAGGCCCACACCAGCGTTCGGCAGCTGCGCGAAATCGAAGGCGCGGTCCGGGTTACCAACGTTCATCATGATCTTGAACGGCAGATCAGGCATGGCGTCGACGGAGTTTTTCTTGATATCGAAGCCCAGTTCGCCTTCGAAGATGTAACCGGTGTCGCCTTCAGCGCAAGACACGGTAACGCCCTGCCCGTCTTTCAACAGTTGGGTGGCGTTGCCGCAACCCACTACCGCCGGGATGCCCAGTTCGCGAGCGATGATCGCCGCGTGGCAAGTACGCCCGCCACGGTTGGTGACGATGGCGCTGGCGCGTTTCATGACCGGCTCCCAATCCGGGTCGGTCATGTCGGAAACAAGAACGTCGCCCGGCTGAACCTTGTCCATCTCGGAAACGTCTTTGATGATCCGCACCTTGCCGGCGCCGATGCGCTGACCGATGGCGCGACCTTCAACCAGCACGGTGCCGGTTTCCTTGAGCAAGTAGCGCTCCATGACATTGGCTGAAGTACGGCTTTTCACGGTTTCAGGACGGGCCTGAACGATGTACAGCTTGCCGTCGTCGCCGTCTTTGGCCCATTCGATGTCCATCGGGCACTTGTAGTGCTTCTCGATGATCATCGCTTGCTTGGCCAGCTCGCTGACTTCGGCATCGCTGAGGCAGAAACGTGCACGATCGGCCTTGTCGACGTCGATAGTCTTGACCGATTTACCGGCCGTGGCGACTTCGCCGTAGATCATCTTGATGGCTTTGCTGCCCAGGTTACGGCGCAAAATAGCCGGACGACCGGCGGCCAGCGTGTGCTTGTGAACGTAGAATTCGTCGGGGTTTACCGCGCCCTGTACGACGGTTTCACCCAGGCCGTAGGCGCCGGTGATAAACACCACGTCACGGAAACCCGATTCGGTGTCGAGGGTGAACATCACGCCGGCAGTGCCGGTTTCCGAGCGCACCATGCGCTGCACACCGGCAGACAAGGCCACCAGTTTGTGGTCAAAACCCTGGTGTACGCGGTAGGAAATCGCGCGGTCGTTAAACAGCGACGCGAACACTTCCTTGGCGGCACGAATGACGTTCTCGACGCCACGGATGTTGAGGAAGGTTTCCTGCTGACCCGCGAAGGAAGCGTCCGGCAAGTCTTCGGCGGTAGCGGAAGAGCGCACGGCCACAGCCATGTCAGGGTTGCCGGCCGACAGCGTGGCGAACGCGGTGCGGATCTCGGCGTTGAGCTTCTCGGGGAACTCAGCTTCCATGATCCATTGACGGATCTGGGCGCCGGTCTTGGCCAGGGCGTTGACATCGTCGACGTCCAGGGCGTCAAGGGCAGCGTGGATCTGATCGTTCAGACCACTTAGTTCAAGGAAGTCACGGTAAGCCTGAGCCGTTGTAGCAAAGCCACCAGGAACCGATACACCGGCACCTGCAAGGTTACTGATCATCTCGCCCAGGGATGCGTTCTTGCCCCCCACATGCTCTACATCGTGGACGCCGAGCTTATCGAGGGAAACTACGTACTCTACCAAGGTGATCTCTCCACTAACTGTGTTGGAAAAGCTCAGGACGCCGGCTGCTCATAAGGGAGCGTTTGCCAGCGATATGGCCTGGACCTGGAAAATAAGTGAGAATGCAGGCCATCCGAGGCCGGCAAATCGCGCCTATCATATCCAAGATTCGTCACTAGCTTAAGGCCCAAGGCGCAAATGAAACGATCTGCTTTCTTTATCTCCGACGGTACGGGCATTACAGCCGAGGCCCTCGGTCAAAGCCTGCTGGCGCAATTCGAAAATATTACCTTCAACAAAGTCACGCGGCCCTATATCGACAGCGTGGATAAAGCGCGGGCCATCGTACAACAAATCAACAACGCCGCCGAAAAGGATGGATTTCGGCCGATCATCTTCGACACCATCGTCAATCAGGACATTCGTGAGATCCTTGCAACCTCAAATGGTTTCATGATCGACATTTTCTCGACCTTTCTCGCGCCTCTGGAGCAAGAGTTGAGCGAGCATTCGTCGTATTCGGTCGGCAAGTCCCATTCCATTGGCCACAACTCCAACTATATGGAGCGTATCGAGGCAGTGAACTTCGCCCTCGACAACGACGACGGCGCCCGCACGCACTATTACGACAAGGCCGACCTGATCCTGGTGGGTGTCTCGCGCTGCGGTAAAACCCCGACCTGTCTGTACATGGCCATGCAATTCGGCATCCGCGCGGCGAACTACCCGCTGACCGAAGACGACATGGAGCGCCTGCAACTGCCGACCGCCCTGCGTGCCCATCAGCACAAGCTGTTCGGCCTGACCATCGACCCGGACCGCCTCACTGCAATCCGCAACGAGCGCAAGCCCAACAGCCGCTATTCGAGCTATGCACAGTGTGAGTTCGAGGTACGGGAAGTGGAAAATCTGTTCCGTCGCGAAAACATCCTGCATATCAATTCCACGCATTTTTCCGTGGAAGAAATTTCAGCGAAGATTCTGGTGGAGAAAGGTGTGGAGCGGCGGTTCAAGTAATTTCACCGCGGGCATTGTGGCGAGGGAGCTTGCTCCCTCGCCACAAATTACAGACCAAAACGCCCCTCACCTTTACCCAGCGCCGTGGCCAGGGCATCAAAGCCTTCGCGCAGGAGCTGATCGTCACCCGATGTATTGCAGATACTCGCCCGAATGAACTGCGGCACCGCCGCATGCCCCACCGCGAAGGCTTCAGCTGTCGAGACCAGGTAATTGCTTTGTTTGAGCTCCGCTTCAATTTCCGAGGCCCGCCATGGCTCCGGGACCTCGATCCAGAAGTGCGGACTGTTCAAATGCGTCTTGTAGGCGAGCCCCGCCAGCAGATCCTCAACCAATGCCTTGCGACGCCCCATCTCAACAATCTGCTGCTGCAGCAGGTGGGCGGCCGTTCCGTTTTCTATCCAGGCGGTTGCAAGTTCCAGTGTCAGCGGTGTCGCCATCCAGCAGGTGGACCTCAAGGCCGCCGCCAGCCGACTCATCAATGCCTGCGGTGCATGCAGGTAACCCACGCGCAAACCCGCCGAAACTGCCTTGCTCAAGCTGCTGATGAGAATCGTGCGTTCTGGTGCGAAGTAACTGAGGGGCGGCAGGCGGTCTTCAACCAGCACGCCGTGGGCCTCGTCCTCCAGAACCAACAGGTTATGCTCGCGACACACCCTGGCCAGCGCCTCTCGACGAGCAACCGAAAGCACGGCGGTCGTCGGGTTCTGAATCGTTGGCGTGCAGTAAAGGGCTGAAACCCGGTGCGTGCGGCACACCTCTTCGAGTGCCGAGGGCAGCAAACCTTCGTCGTCCATATCCAGGCCAATCAACCGAATGCCCAGCATGCGGGCTGCGGTGATCAACCCCGGGTAGGTCAATTGCTCGGTAACGACCGTATCCCCTGGGCGCAGCAACGCCATCAACGCACACAGCAAGCCGTGCTGGCCGCCGTTGACGCAGATCACCTGATCAGCGCTTGGGGAAAAATCACTCTGTTTCAACCAGCGCGCGCCAGCAGCACGATACCGTGGCAACCCCGCGTCCGGGGTATAGAGACTGATGTCTTGCAGCACCTTGGGGTTGTTGGCCAGGGTTTGAAAACTCTGCGCCAAAAAGGCGGTTTCCTGACCGGGAATGTGGGTGTTGCGGCTCATGTCGAAATACTGCCGGGGCTCATCGCTAACGTTGCGAAAGCCCTCATCACGTTTGCGCTCCAGCCCACGCTTGCGAACAAAGGTGCCATCACCCACCCGCGCCACCACCAACCCCAGCTTCTCCAACTCACCGTACGCACGACTGATGGTGCCAATGGTCACGCCGAGATTGTCCGCCAGCATCCTGTGGGGCGGCAGCTTGCAGCCGGGCTCGATCACACCATCGAGGATCCCCGTTTCTATGGCGTCGGAAAGGCGTTTGTACTTCACGCCCTGACCGTTCGAAAGCCCCTCTCGCACAATTGACACCATGTCAATATTTGTTTTGACAGCCATCATTCGCCCTAATAGTGTGGTTTAACAGGTTCAATTACCGGATGAAGCCTTTCAATATAGAGGTCAATTCCACCTCATGGAAGAAATGTCGCCATGTCAATGTCTGCCGTCATCGAAAATAATGAAAAGACTCAAAAGCAGTGGCTGGCGGGTGCCATCACCAGTGTGATGTTCTTGATCGTGTGCCTGAGCTGGGGAACAACCTGGCTGGGCATCAAGATCGCCGTCGAAAGCGTGCCTCCGCTGACCTCTGCAGGGCTGCGCTTTCTGATCGCCTTTCCATTGTTCCTGTGCTTCGCCAAGGTGCGTCGCGAACCGGTGCTGTTCCCCAGGGAAAGTCGCTGGTTCTTTGTGTTTGTCACGCTGACCTACTTCAGCGTTCCCTACTACTTGCTCAACTACGGTGAAATGCACGTCTCTTCGGGGCTCACGGCGCTGCTATTCAGCTGCATGCCGGTGTTCATCCTGATTTTTTCCGCTGTGTTTCTGCGCGAGAAAATCTACTTTTCCCAAGTCGTCGGCATCGCAATCGGGTTTGGCAGCCTGTACATGATCATCCGCAGCCAGGGATTGCACCTGGACCATGCCGAGTTTTTCGGGGTCGTTGCGATCCTCGCCGCCGCCGTGATGCACGCCCTGTGCTACGTGATCACCAAGCAGAAAGGCAGCGCCATCAGCGTCATCACCTACAACACCCTGCCCATCGGTATCGCCGGCCTGATGCTGTTCGTTGCCGGACTGTGGTTCGAAACGCCGATTTTCAGTGACATTACGTTGCGCTCCTGGAGCGCCCTGTTCTACCTCGGGCTGGTCGCTTCGGTCGGCGGCTTCATCGTCTACTTCATGCTGCTCAAGCGCCTGAGCCCGATCATCCTGTCCTTCGTGTTCATTATTTTTCCGGTGTTCGCCGTGGTCATCGGCTCCTGGTACGAAGGGCAGCCGATTTCCAAAGACCTGATGATCTATTCGGCCATTCTGTTGGCGGGGTTTGCGATCACCAAACTCCCTATCGAAAAGCTGCTGGCCAAAAAGAACTGATCCACCTGACTTCGCGAGAGAAACATGGACGGCCTCGGCACCAAAACACTTGAGCAGATCTATCGACACGCCAGCAGCACCTACCCCGACGAGTGCTGCGGGTTGGTGTTCAAAGATGGCAGCGTCTACATCGGCCAGAACATTCAAAACGAGTTGCACCGACGCAACCCCGAGGTCTATCAGCGCACCGCAGCCCAGGGCTACACCTTCTCGGTGGCCGACACGTTAATGATGAACAAAAGCTTTCGCAGCGATAACCCCGTTACGGTCATCTATCACTCGCACCCCGATGTCGGTGCCTATTTCAGCCACGAGGACCAGGACAAGGCCCTGTTCATGGGCGAACCGATTTATCCGGTCAGCTACCTGGTCATCGATGTGCGTGAAGGCACGGCATTCGGTTCCAGGCTTTTCGAATGGAATGGCCAGAGTTTTTTTTGCAGCCAGGCGTTTTCTTGAAACCACCAACGACCTACACACGGAGTTGCGCATGAACGCTGTCTCTTTCCCCGACATCCTGGCTCGCGTCGCCAAACTGCCCTATTCGCAACTTGAAGGCAGCGGGACAACGTTGCGCGCAGTGCTCGAAAGCATCTGCACCGACCACCCACAACTGCGCGCGCACCTGCAATACGAAAACAATCAATTCAAAGAACACTTTCTGTTTACCGCCGACGGTGAGCTGATCGAGCCCGATGATGCCTTCCCCGCTGGCGGCACCATCGATGTCCTGCTCGCCACGTCCGGCGGCATCGATCAGGACCGCTTGAGCAACGAGGAAGTCCAGCGCTATGTGCGGCACATCACACTGCCGGGCGTCGGCCGCGAAGGTCAGCTGAACCTGAAAAAAGCCAAGGTACTGGTCATCGGCACCGGCGGCCTGGGTTCACCGGTGTGCATGTACCTGGCCGCTGCCGGCATCGGCACACTGGGGCTGGTCGACTTCGACGTGGTGGAAAGCAGCAACCTGCAACGGCAAATCGTGCATGGCAAAAGCACGTTGGGTCTGCCAAAAGTCGAGTCGGCCAAAAGACGCCTGCAAGACCTCAACGAACATATCCAGATCAACGCTCATAACACGGCGCTGAACACGGACAACGCCCTGGAGCTGATCGGGCAGTACGACGTGGTCGTCGACGGTACCGATAATTTCTCGACGCGCTACCTGATCAACGATGCTTGCGTCCAACTGGGTAAGCCGCTGGTCTATGGGTCGATTTACCGTTTCGACGGACAGATCAGTGTCCTCAACTATCGCGGCGGCCCCTGCTATCGCTGCCTGTTTCCCAAAAGCCCGCCTCCGGAATTGGCCCCCAATTGCAGCGCAGGCGGCGTGATCGGCGTCCTGCCCGGCGTCCTCGGAATGATCCAGGCCACCGAAGCGATCAAGTTGATCATTGGCATCGGCGAACCTTTGGTCGGGCGCCTGATGTGTTTCGATGCGCTCGCGATGAAGTTCTCTGAAATACGCTTCAAACGGCGGGCCGATTGCCCGTGCTGCTCGACCCCGCACACCGGCAAGCTTCCCGAGCAAACCGCCGTCACCTGCGCCAGCGCTGTGCCAACAACGCCGCCCCTGGCAGAGGAACACTACATAAAACCGCAACTGCTCAAGCAACTGCTGGAGCGCAAGGGCAAAGCCGACATTTTGCTCGATGTTCGTGACGCCACCGAGCTGGAAGTCTGCCAATTGCCTGGCGTGCTGCACATCCCGCTCGAAGATCTGGAAACCCGACTCGACTCGCTCGATCGCGACCATAACCACTACGTCATCTGTTACGCCGGCTTACGCGCCGAACGTGCCGCAAGCACTTTGCTCGCGGCAGGTTTCGCCAATACCCGGGTCCTTGAAGGCGGCATGAAACACTGGGTTCGTGACGTCGAACCTGACATGCCTTTGTATTGATGGGTGGCCATGAGCTCTTATCTGATGTTGCATAACTCGATACTCGACGCCATCGGCCAAACACCGATCGTGCGCCTGGAAAAACTCTCCGCCGACCTCGGTGTGGAGGTCTTCGTCAAACTCGAATCACTGAACCCCGGTGGAAGTCACAAAGCACGCATTGCACTGGGCATGATCCTCGATGCCGAGCGCAAAGGCATTCTGGTGCGAGGTAAACAACAGACCATCATCGAGCCCAGCGGTGGCAACACTGGCATCGGCCTGGTGATGGCGGGCAACGTGCTGGGCTACAAAGTGGTACTGGTGATCCCGGACAACTACAGCCCGGAAAAACAAAAACTGCTGCGCCTGTATGGCGCCGAAGTAGTGCTCTCCGACAGCCGTCTGGGCAACAACTCCCATGGCCAGAAAGCCATGGAGCTGCAACTGGAGAATCCTCACTATGTGATGCTCAATCAGCAGCGTAACGGGGCCAATCCCGAAACCCACCGCCAAAGCACCGCTCGGGAAATTGTCCGGGCCTTTGCCGGCCGCCGGGTGGACTATTTTGTTGGCGGAATCGGTACCGGCGGTCATATCACCGGCATCGGCGAAGTACTCAAGGCCACCTGGCCAGCCGTCCGCGTATTGGGCGTCGAACCTGAAGAATGCGACCTGCTCAATGACCAGCACGCGCCTCACCAGATCCAGGGACTGTCGATCGGCATTGTGCCGAGCATCCTAAACCTCTCGGTACTGGACGGCATGCTCAAGGTCTCCAAGGATCAATGCCTGGAAATGATGCAACGGGTCATGCGCACCGATGCCATCAGCCTGGGACTCTCATCGGCGGCCAACCTGGTCGCCATTTCAGCCCTGGCCAAGGAAATACCCGAACACTCCACTGTCCTGACCATGGTCTACGACAGCGCGGACGCCTACCTGCCCTTATTCGAATAATCCAAATGCGGGGTGCCTCCATGGGAGGCTTCATAGATATGCAACAGCTGCACGATGAGTTGCTTACGCACCTCATCAACACCCTGGAACCTGCTGATTTGCTGCAGCTGGACGGCCATTTGCGCACATTGCTTCCTTGTGTGACCGAGTGGCTCGCCGAGGACCTGATGGCCTTCGCCTCCCGCGACCCGGCATCGCAAGGTCGCGGCAGCCTGATTCTGGAGTCGTACGCGTCCTTCAAGGCCGTTCTCTACTATCGCCTGGCTCATCAGGTGTTGAAACTTGCCGGCGAAGAGGACCGCGCCTTCTCCTCTATCGCGCAAAAACTCAGCAACCAGGGCAAGCTCCTTTCAGGTGCCGAGATCCACCCTGCGGCACAGATCGGTCGTCGGTTTGTTCTTGATCATGGCTACGGCACAGTGATTGGCGAAACCTGCGAAATTGGCAGCGACTGCTACATCCTTTGCGGAGTGACACTGGGTGCCCGTGGTATTGCCAACAACCCCAATGGCAAACGTCACCCGCGCCTGGGCAACAACGTAGAGATCGGCGCGGGAGCCAGAATCCTTGGCTGCGTGACGATTGGCGACAACGTCTTCATCTCCCCGGCATGTGTCATTACCCACGACGTACCGGCCGATACGAAAGTGAAGATCGTCAACCAGGTCCAGCTGCAGAAAACTTCACAGTCCGATAATGGCAGTTTCCTCGGCGCCTTTGCGCTCAACGAACGCTTGCACCTGGTCGGTGAAGTCGCCAACAGCCAGCACATCACGCTGCTGGATGCAGACTTTCATCCGCTGAACAGCCTTGCGCTGGAAGCCACCGTCAAAGAGCGCAGCCACTTACAGTTTCGGATTCATCACACCGCAGATGGGGGCTACCCACCGCGACTGCCACTGAACCTGCATGTCTGCGGACCCAACCAGGACATTACCTTGATCGCACCGCCGGGCTTGAGCGCGATGGTCCGGCGCCTGATGCAAACTCGTCCTCAATCTGTCGGAGGTTGAACATGTCAGTACACACGATGGAAACCCTGGCGCTTTACGATAACGCGCCCTACCAGAACGCTTTCGACGCCAGGATCGTTGCAGTCAGCGATCAGGGTATCGCCCTGGAGCACACGCTGTTTTACCCCACTGGCGGCGGCCAACCCGGGGACACCGGCCTTATCACCTTGCCCGACGGCACCAGCCTCAACGTGATCGGTACAGTGCGCGACCCGCTCTTGCGTTCGATCATCTGGCATCAGTTGGAAGCGTATCCCCCGCAGCTGCGAGCCGGCCTGCAGATCGACGCAAGCCTGGACTGGGAGCGGCGTTACCAGCACATGAAAATGCATACGTGTTTGCACCTCCTGTGCTCGATCATCGATGCTCCGGTCACCGGGTGCAGCATCAGCCATGATAAAGGTCGACTGGATTTCGACCTGCCCGAGATGACCCTCGAAAAAGAACGCATCACCGAGCAACTGAACGCCCTCATTGCACAGGCCCTGCAGGTGAAACACCTGTCCATGCCAGCGTCCGAGTACAGCACACTGCTCCAGATAACTCGCACTCAAGCCGTTGCACCGCCGATCATGCAAGGCGCGGTACGGGTCATCGAAATAGACGGCGTGGATATACAGCCTTGCGGGGGTACACACGTCATCAATACCGAAGAAATTGGCCGGGTCTACTGCGAGAAAATCGAGAAGAAGAGCAAGCACAACCGGCGAGTGATTGTGCGTTTCGAATAAACGGTCAGTTAACGAAAATCTATGGCCGAACGATCAATTGTGGCGAGGGAGCTTGCTCCCGCCGGCCGGTCCGCGTTCGGGCAAAGCAGTCGTAAAGCCAGTCAACGCGGTGTGCCTGAAGACATGAAGTCGCAGGTTTTGGGACCGCTTCGCGGTCCAGCGGGAGCAAGCTCCCTCGCCACAGCTCAGATCACGAACAAATCCACAAAGCGGTTGACCGGCGTGGCTTCAAGCTTTGCCTGATCCTTGCACAGGGCAAAGATTTCAGCGGTGCGTTGAGCGGTGAACCGGGTTGCCAGGTTGGCCTTGAACTTGTCTTCCAGTAACGGGATACCTTCGCTGCGGCGACGACGGTGGCCGATCGGGTACTCAACCACCACTTGCTCGGTTTTCGAGCCGTCCTTGAAGAACACTTGCAGGGCGTTGGCGATGGAGCGCTTGTCGGCCTCCAGGTACTCGCGGGTGTAACGTGGGTCTTCGACGATGACCATCTTCTCGCGCAGTTCGTCGATGATCGGATGGGCGGCGTGGAAGTCGTCTTCGTAGTGCTCGGCCACCAGATTGCCGAACGCCAGCGGCACGGCAGTCATGTACTGAATGCAGTGGTCACGGTCAGCGGCGTTGGCCAGTTTGCCGACCTTGGAAATGATGCGGATCGCCGACTCATGAGTGGTGATGACGATCTTGTCGATGTCATGCAGACGATCCTTGACCTGAGCGTGCAGGGTCACGGCCGCTTCACAGGCCGTTTGCGCGTGGAACTCGGCCGGGAAGCTGATCTTGAACAGCACGTTTTCCATCACGTACGTGCCGAATTTCTGCGAGAAGCTGAATGTGCGCTTGTCTTGCGGCTTGAGTGCCAGATCCTTGTTGGTGTGGCTGAACAGCACGTCGTAGAAACCCCACTGCTGTGCTGTCAGCACGCCCGGGATGCCCATTTCTCCGCGCATGGCGATGTCCGCCAACCGCACACCACGGCTGGACGCGTCGCCCGCGGCCCAGGATTTACGCGAGCCCGCATTCGGCGCGTGACGGTAGGTACGCAGCGCCTGACCATCGGCGAATGCGTGAGACAGCGCGGACAGCAGTTGCTCGCGATTGGCGCCCATCAGTTTTGCGGTGACGGCGGTCGAAGCAACTTTCACCAGAATCACGTGATCCAGGCCGACACGGTTGAAGGAGTTTTCCAGTGCGATCACGCCCTGAATCTCATGGGCCATGATCATCGCTTCCAGCACTGCGCGAACAGTCAGGGGAGCGTCGCCATTGGCCACGCGTTTCTGCGACAGGTGATCGGCTACCGCGAGAATACCGCCGAGGTTGTCGGACGGATGCCCCCACTCGGCGGCCAGCCAGGTGTCGTTGTAGTCGAGCCAACGGACGATGCAACCGATGTCCCATGCGGCCTTGACCGGGTCCAGGCGGTAGCTGGTGCCCGGTACGCGAGCGCCGAACGGCACCACGGTACCTTCGACGATCGGCCCCAGGTGCTTGGTGCATTCAGGAAAACGCAGGGCTAGCAGACCGCAACCGAGGGTGTCCATCAGGCAGTTGCGGGCGGTGTCGAGCGCCTCCGCAGACTCGATCTTGAAATTCAGGACGTAGTCGACAATGTCCTGCAGGACGGTGTCGTAGTCGGGGCGGTTGTTCAGGTCGACGTTGGCGCTCATTTTTCGATTCACTCTGTGAAGCGTGGGAACAACTGTCTTGGTCCGCCTGAGAGATCGGGTCGCCGCCATCGCGAGCAAGCCCGCTCCCACACTGGATCACCTTCGTTCGCAACGATTCGCGGCAAACGAAGATCAAATGTGGGAGCGGGCTTGCTCGCGATGCAGGCGCCGCAGTGCGTCAGGTACACCACCCAGCCCTTCCCACAGGGTTCACCTATATCAAAATGCATCACCCGGTACGCGTACCCAGCCTTCCATCAACACTCGCGCACTGCGGCTCATGATGGCTTTGTTCACTTTCCATTCGCCATCCACCAGACTGGCTTCGGCGCCCACGCGCAGGGTGCCCGAGGGGTGGCCGAAGCGCACCGCGCTGCGTGCACTGCCGCCGGCAGCGAGGTTCACCAGCGTGCCCGGAATCGCCGCGGCGGTGCCGATGGCCACAGCGGCGGTGCCCATCATGGCGTGGTGCAGCTTGCCCATGGACAGCGCGCGCACCAACAGATCGACGTCTGTGGCCGCAATCGCCTTGCCGCTGGACGCGATGTATTGCGCAGGCTTCGCAACGAACGCCACCTTGGGCGTGTGCTGACGCTTGACCGCTTCGTCCAGGTGCTGGATCAGCCCCATACGCAGCGCGCCGTAAGCCCGAATAGTCTCGAACATCGCCAAGGCTTTAGGATCGCCGTTGATGTCGCCCTGCAACTCGGTGCCTTTGTAGCCGATGTCTTCGGCGTTGACGAAGATGGTCGGGATGCCAGCATTGATCATGGTCGCCTTGAAGGTCCCGACACCCGGCACCTCCAGGTCGTCCACCAGATTGCCGGTAGGGAACATCGAACCGCCCGCGCCCTCTTCTTCTGCCGCCGGGTCCATGAATTCGAGCTGCACTTCGGCGGCAGGAAAGGTCACGCCGTCGAGTTCAAAATCACCGGTTTCCTGCACGGCACCGTCGGTGATGGGCACGTGGGCAATAATGGTCTTGCCGATGTTGGCCTGCCAGACGCGCACGGTGGCCACGCCGTCTTGGGGGATGCGACTGGCATCTACCAGGCCACTGCTGATGGCGAATGCGCCGACCGCAGCGGAAAGGTTGCCGCAGTTGCCGCTCCAGTCAACGAAGGGTTTGTCGATGGCGACCTGACCGAACAGGTAATCGACGTCGTGGTCCACCTTCGTGCTTTTGGACAGGATGACCGTCTTGCTGGTGCTCGAGGTCGCCGCGCCCATGCCGTCGATCTGCTTGTCGTAAGGGTCTGGGCTGCCGATCACCCGCAGCAACAGTGCATCGCGGGCCGCGCCCGGGACCTGAGCGGATTCGGGGAGGTCTTGCAGGCTGAAGAACACGCCTTTGCTGGTGCCGCCTCGCATGTAGGTGGCGGGAATTTTGATCTGGGGTACGTGGGCCATGGGAATGTTTTCCTTATAAGCGACAGCGGGACGTTGGCATCCCGCCGCCGCATGTCGCGTTAGACAGCAACAGCCGATTCGAGGAAGTCCTGGGCGAAACGCTGCAGTACACCGCCGGCCTCATAGATCGAGACTTCTTCGGCGGTATCCAGACGGCAGGTGACCGGCACTTCGACACGCTCGCCGTTTTTGCGGTTGATCACCAGGGTCAACGTCGCACGCGGCGTGCGGTCACCGATCACGTCGTAGGTTTCGCTGCCGTCTATCCCTAAGGTTTTACGGTCAGTGCCTGGCATGAACTCCAGCGGCAACACACCCATGCCCACCAGGTTGGTGCGGTGAATGCGCTCGAAGCCTTCGGCCGCGATGGCTTCCACACCGGCCAGGCGTACGCCCTTGGCCGCCCAGTCACGAGACGAACCCTGACCGTAATCTTGACCTGCGATGATGATCAGCGGCTGCTTGCGTTCCATGTAGGTTTCGATGGCTTCCCACATGCGCATGACTTTGCCTTCCGGCTCCACGCGCGCCAGCGAACCCTGTTTGACCTTGCCGTTTTCCTGGACCATTTCGTTGAACAGTTTCGGGTTGGCAAAGGTCGCGCGTTGCGCGGTCAAGTGATCACCGCGGTGCGTTGCGTAGGAGTTGAAGTCCTCTTCCGGCAGGCCCATTTTCGCCAGGTACTCGCCGGCGGCGCTGTCGAGCATGATCGCGTTCGATGGCGACAGGTGATCGGTGGTGATGTTGTCCGGCAGCACCGCCAGCGGGCGCATGCCCTTGAGCGGACGAGCACCGGCCAGTGCACCTTCCCAGTAGGGCGGACGGCGAATGTAGGTGCTCATCTCGCGCCAGTCGTACAGCGGCTTGACCTTGGGACCGGTGTCTTCATGGATGGCGAACATCGGGATGTAAACCTGGCGGAACTGCTCCGGCTTCACCGAGGCCTTGACCACCGCGTCGATCTCTTCGTCGCTCGGCCAGATGTCCTTCAGGCGAATTTCCTTGCCGTTGGCATCCAGGCCCAGCACATCTTTTTCGATGTCGAAACGGATGGTCCCGGCGATGGCGTAAGCCACCACCAGCGGCGGCGATGCGAGGAACGCTTGCTTGGCGTACGGGTGGATACGGCCATCGAAGTTGCGGTTGCCCGAGAGTACAGCGGTGGCGTACAGGTCGCGGTCGATGATTTCTTGCTGGATCACCGGGTCCAGCGCGCCGGACATGCCGTTGCAGGTGGTGCAGGCGAAAGCCACGATACCGAAGCCCAATTGCTCCAGCTCAGAGGTCAGGCCGGCTTCGTCCAGGTACAACGCCACGGTTTTCGAACCCGGTGCCAGGGAAGACTTGACCCACGGTTTGCGGGTCAGCCCCAGCTTGTTGGCGTTGCGTGCCAACAGGCCGGCGGCGATGACATTGCGCGGGTTGCTGGTGTTGGTGCAACTGGTGATGGCGGCAATGATCACCGCGCCGTCCGGCATCTGGCCAGGCACTTCGTCCCACTGACCGGAGATGCCTTGAGCGGCAAGATCGGAAGTCGCGACACGGGCGTGAGGATTGCTCGGGCCGGCCATGTTGCGCACTACCGAGGACAGATCGAAGCTCAGCCCTCGCTCGTATTGCGCACCTTTCAGGCTGTCGGCCCAGAGGCCCGTGGTTTTGGCGTAGTTCTCGACCAGTTGCACCTGCTCGTCTTCACGGCCAGTGAGTTTGAGGTAGTCGATGGTCTGCTGGTCGATATAGAACATCGCCGCAGTGGCACCGTATTCCGGGGCCATGTTGGAAATGGTTGCACGGTCGCCCAGGGTCAACGCCGAGGCGCCTTCACCGAAGAACTCCAGCCAAGCCCCGACCACCTTTTGCTGGCGCAGGAACTCGGTCAGCGCCAGCACCATGTCGGTGGCGGTGATGCCCGGTTGCAGCTTGCCGGTGAGTTCGACACCGACGCTTTCCGGTAGACGCATCCAGGACGCGCGGCCGAGCATGACGCTTTCCGCTTCCAGGCCGCCAACGCCGATGGCGATCACACCCAGGGCATCGACGTGCGGGGTGTGGCTGTCGGTACCGACGCAGGTATCGGGGAACGCCACGCCATCGCGCACCTGGATCACCGGAGACATTTTCTCCAGGTTGATCTGGTGCATGATCCCGTTGCCCGGCGGGATCACGTCGACGTTCTTGAAGGCCTTCTTGGTCCAGTTGATGAAGTGAAAGCGGTCTTCGTTACGACGGTCTTCGATGGCGCGGTTCTTTTCAAACGCCTCTGGATCGAAGCCGCCGCGCTCCACGGCCAGGGAGTGGTCGACGATTAATTGCGTCGGCACCACTGGGTTCACTTGCGCAGGATCACCCCCTTGCAGCGCGATGGCGTCGCGCAGGCCAGCGAGGTCGACCAGCGCGGTCTGACCGAGAATGTCGTGACACACCACGCGGGCCGGGAACCACGGGAAGTCGAGGTCGCGTTTGCGCTCGATGAACTGCTTCAGGGAATCGGTCAGCGTGGCCGGGTCGCAGCGGCGCACCAGGTTTTCCGCGAGCACACGGGAGGTGTAGGGCAGGGTGTCATAGGCGCCGGGCTGGATGCCGTCGACCGCTGCGCGGACGTCGAAGTAATCCAGAGGGCTGCCGGGCAGCGGTTTGCGGAATTCAGTATTCATCGTCAGGACTCGGTCACGGTAGTTACAAAAGGAAAAGCTGGCGATGGACTAATGTGGGAGCGGGCTTGCTCGCGATAGCGGACTGTCAGTCGATATTTTTGTTGAATGACACACTGCAATCGCGAGCAAGCCCGCTCCCACATTTAATCGGGTTTCCACCTATGGATCGCCATCAGCTTCCCCACTCAGCGTTGTTCGATTGGCACGAACTTGCGCTGTTCGACGCCGACGTACTCGGCACTCGGGCGGATGATGCGGTTGTTGGCGCGCTGTTCGAACACATGCGCCGCCCAGCCGGTCAGGCGTGAGCAGACGAAAATCGGCGTGAACAACTTGGTCGGGATACCCATGAAGTGGTACGTCGAGGCATGGTAGAAGTCGGCGTTGGGAAACAACTTCTTCTGCTCCCACATGGTCTTGTCGATGGCCTCGGAGACCGGGAACAACACCGTGTCGCCCACTTCGTCGGCGAGCTTTTTCGACCAGGCCTTGATCACTTCATTACGCGGATCGTTGTCTTTATAGATCGCGTGACCGAAGCCCATGATCTTGTCTTTGCGCGCGAGCATGTCGAGGGTGCCTTTGATGGCCTCCTCGGGGGACTTGAATTTCTGAATCATTTCCATCGCCGCTTCGTTGGCGCCGCCGTGCAGCGGACCGCGCAGGGTGCCGATGGCGGCCGTCACGCACGAGAACATGTCCGACAAGGTCGAAGCACAGACCCGGGCGGCGAAGGTCGAGGCGTTGAACTCATGTTCCGCGTAGAGGATCAGCGAAACGTCCATCACTTTGCAGTGCAGTTCGCTCGGTTTCTTGCCGTGCAGCAGGTGCAGGAAGTGCCCGCCGATGGATTCTTCATCGGTGACACAGTCGATCCGCAGGCCTTCATGGCTGAAGCGATACCAGTAGCACATGATCGCCGGGAACGCGCCCAGCATGCGGTCGGTAACGTCGTGCTGCGCAGAGAAGTCTTTCTCCGGCTCGATATTGCCCAGGAACGAGGCGCCAGTGCGCATTACGTCCATCGGGTGAGCGTCAGCAGGAATGCGCTCGAGTACTTCCTTCAAGGCTTGCGGCAGGTCACGCAGCGTGCTCAGTTTGCCCATGTAGGCGGCCAGTTGCGCTTTGTCGGGCAGATCGCCGTACAGCAGCAGGTAAGCCACTTCTTCAAAACGCGCATCGGCGGCCAGCTCGCGAACGTCATAACCGCGATAGGTCAGCCCTGCGCCCTCTAGTCCCACAGTGGACAGTGCGGTTTGCCCGGCAACCTGGCCACGTAGCCCGGCGCCACTTAGTACTTTTGCTTCGGCCATTGCAGTCTCCAATCTTGAATTTGTTAGGGAAATCGGCACGTTGTGTTTCATCAGGTTCTTTGGGTGATGCCGAAAGATCGCAGCCTCGCGTTGCTCGACAGCTCCTACGCGGTGACAGAGCCCTGCAACATTCCTGTAGGAGCTGCCGAGTGAAACGAGGCTGCGATCTCTTGATCTTTATTTCTTCGACGCAAACAACGCATCGAGCTTCTGCTCGAACACGTGGTAATCGATGGCGTCGTACAGTTCCATGCGGGTTTGCATGGTGTCGATAACGTTCTGCTGCGTGCCGTCGCGGCGGATCGCGGTGTAGACGTTTTCCGCGGCCTTGTTCATGGCGCGGAACGCCGACAGCGGGTAGAGCACCAGCGAAACACCAACAGACCCAAGCTGCTCGACGGTGTACAGCGGCGTCGCGCCGAATTCGGTGATGTTGGCCAGGATCGGCGCCTTCACGCGGCTGGCGAACAGTTTGTACATCTCAAGCTCAGTGATGGCTTCCGGGAACACCATGTCGGCACCGGCTTCGATGCAGGCAGCCGCGCGATCCAGTGCAGACTCCAGGCCTTCCACCGCCAGCGCATCGGTGCGCGCCATGATCACGAAGCTGTCATCGGTGCGGGCATCGACGGCGGCCTTGATGCGGTCGACCATTTCCTGCTGGGAAACAATCTCCTTGTTCGGACGGTGACCGCAGCGCTTGGCGCCGACCTGGTCTTCGATGTGGATCGCCGCTGCGCCGAACTTGATCATCGACTTGACGGTGCGTGCCACGTTGAACGCCGAGGAACCGAAACCAGTGTCCACGTCCACCAGCAATGGCAGGTCGCACACATCGGTGATCCGCCGCACGTCGGTCAGCACGTCATCCAGACCGGTAATACCCAGATCCGGCACGCCGAGGGAGCCGGCAGCCACCCCGCCACCCGACAGGTAGATCGCCTTGAAGCCGGCGCGCTTGGCCAGCAGGGCGTGGTTGGCGTTGATCGCGCCGACCACTTGCAACGGTTGTTCACTGGCGACCGCATCGCGGAAACGCTGACCTGGAGTGCTCTTGTTGGAACTCATGACTCACCTCGTGGAGTGGCTGTCTGGTTGGCGCTGTCCTGGTAATGACGCGCGATATTGCGTTTGGAAGCGCCGATGTGACGGCGCATCAATAACTCGGCCAGTTCACCGTCGCGATCAGCAATCGCGTCGAGAATCCGGTGGTGTTCGGCGAACGCCTGACGTGGGCGATTGGGCGTGGCGGAAAACTGGATGCGGTACATGCGCACCAATTGGTACAGCTCACCGCAGAGCATCTGGGTCAGGGTGCCGTTGCCCGCGCCCTGAATGATTCGGTAGTGAAAGTCGAAATCGCCTTCCTGCTGGTAATAGCCTCTGCCTGCCTGAAACGCCTCATCGCGCTCATGGGTCTCGAGGACCCGGCGCAGCTCGTCGATTTCTTCGACGGTCATCCGCTCGGCGGCCAGGCGACAGGCCATGCCTTCCAGGGATTCGCGGATTTCATAGAGTTCGATCAGTTCGGCATGGCTCAGAGAGACCACCCGTGCACCGACATGGGGGATGCGCACCAGCAGGCGCTGACCTTCCAGGCGGTGGATGGCCTCGCGCAGTGGCCCACGGCTGATGCCGTAAGTGCGCGCCAGTTCCGGTTCGGAGATCTTGCTGCCCGGGGCGATATCACCCTTGACGATGGCCGCCTGGATACGCCGAAAGACATTCTCGGAAAGCGTCTCCGAATCGTCCTGCACTACCACCGGGGGATCGAGTTGATCCAGCATATTGTCGACACCTTGAATACCAATGCGACAAAAACTAGCTAATTAAGCGCATTCAGTCAAAGGAAAAATAAGTATTGTCGACAATCGTCTAATAACCTTCTGCACCATAACGACACAGCACCTCTGTTTATAGCCACCCTCAAGCGCTGGCGCCACAAAACCAGCATGCTAGAATGCCGCCCGCATTTGTTTGTCATCTTTTTGTGGCAGGCATACGAGGGAGCTTGCGCAGCAATGCCAGTCGCCTTGAATTGAAGATCGCACTGCGACGCCCCAGGATTTATGAGACTCAAGCCCTTCCCCACATTGCTTTGCCTACTCTGCCTGCCCGGTGTGAGCGCTGCCGCCGAAAAGACCGTTTACGGCCTGAATGAATACGCGAAGCTGGCGGGGATCGATCTGGAAGTCGCGGCCAAACTCGACACCGGCGCCAAAACCGCGTCTCTCAGCGCCCGCGATATCAAGCGCTTCAAACGCAATGGCGAATCCTGGGTGCGCTTCTACCTGGCCATCGACACCGCACATTCACACCCGATTGAACGTCCACTGGCGCGGGTCAGCAAGATCAAGCGCCGAGCTGGCGACTACGACCCCGATGAAGACAAGACCTACACCGCCCGCCCGGTGATTGCCCTGGATATCTGCATGGGCAGTGCTTTACGCAGTATTGAAGTGAACTTGACCGACCGAAGTGCATTCCAATATCCGCTGTTGATCGGTTCCGAAGCGCTCAAGCGCTTTGATGCGCTGGTCGACCCCAGTCTTAAATACGCTGCTGGCAAACCTGCCTGCGCTACTGACGCTCATACCGCAGAGTAATGCCAATGCGTTCGCTTACCCTCCATCTGAAAATCCTGATCGCCATCCTGGTGGCGCTGGGTATTTCAGTCACGGCCTATCAGATTTTCGTGCTAGGTATTCCGGTGACCGAAGACGCCACCGACGACTTGTGGAACATCGACGCCAAGGTCGAGTTCGTCGCCAATGCCAAAGACCCGATCAAGATCCAGATGTTCGTGCCGCCACTGAGCCGCGACTATGTCAGCCTCAACGAGAGTTTTATCTCCAATAACTACGGTGTGGCCGTCAACCGCGTCGACGGCAACCGCAAGGTCACCTGGTCCGCACGCCGTGCCAAGGGCAATCAGACGCTTTATTACCGCCTGGTGCTGACCAAGCGTTACAGCAGCGAAAAATCCAAGGTCAAAGGCCCGACCTTCCGCGACAGCATTGCCGTCGAAGGCCCGGAGAAGCTCGCCGCCGAGGCCCTGCTCGCGCCGATTCGCCAGCACTCGGCGGATGTCGAAACCTTCATCGGCGAAGCCATCAAACGCGTCAACAACCTCAACGACGACAACGTCAAACTGCTGCTGGCCGGCGATCCGTCGACACCGCACAAGGCGAAGATCGTCGAACTGCTGCTGTCCATCGCCCATGTGCCGGTGGAAAAGGTCCACACCATTCGTCTGGTGGCGGATCAGCCGCAAACCCCGGAGCTGTGGCTGCGCAGCTTCAACGGTAACGACTGGTTGTACTTCAACCCGGATACCGGCGAACAGGGCCTGCCCACCGACCGCCTGCTGTGGTGGACCGGAGATGAGAACCTGATCACCGTCGATGGCGGCAAGAAAGCCACCGTGACCTTCAGCATGAACAACAGCGAAATGAACGCCATTCGCCTGGCCAAGCTGACCGACGAGAACTCTAACGCCAACGTCCTCGATTACTCGTTGTACGGGCTGCCGCTGCAAACCCAGCAAACGTTCATGATCATGGTGATGATTCCGATCGGCGTGCTGGTGATCCTGATCCTGCGCAACCTGATCGGCCTGCAGACCCTCGGCACGTTCACCCCGGTACTGATCGCCCTGGCCTTTCGCGAGACGCAACTGGGCTTCGGCATCGTATTGTTCACCATCATTACCGCGCTGGGCTTGTCGCTGCGCTCCTACCTTGAACACTTGAAGCTGCAAATGCTGCCAAGGTTGTCGGTGGTATTGACCTTCGTGGTGGTGCTGATCGCCGCCATCAGCCTCTTCAGCCATAAGCTTGGCCTGGAGCGAGGACTGTCGGTCGCGCTGTTCCCGATGGTGATTCTGACCATGACCATCGAACGTCTGTCGATCACCTGGGAAGAACGCGGTGCCGGGAATGCGCTGAAAGTCGCGATCGGCACACTGTTCGCCGCTTCCCTGGCGCACTTGATCATGAGCGTGCCGGAATTGATCTACTTCGTGTTCACCTTCCCGGCGATTCTGTTGATTATGGTGGGCTTCATGCTGGCCATGGGGCGCTATCGCGGCTACCGCCTTACCGAACTGGTGCGGTTCAAAGCCTTCCTCAAGGCTGATTCATAATGTTCGGGCTCTGGAAGACCTGGAAGGCCCTGGAAGCCCGGGGCGTCATGGGAATCAATCGGCGTAACGCCGACTACGTGCTCAAGTACAACAAGCGCAGCCTGTACCCGATTGTCGATGACAAGATCATCACCAAGGAACGTGCGATCAAGGCCGGCATTCACGTACCCGAAATGTACGGGGTGATCTCGACCGAAAAGGAAATCGACAAGCTCGACGAGATCATCGGCGGGCGCAGCGATTTCGTGATCAAGCCGGCCCAGGGCGCCGGTGGTGACGGCATCCTGGTCATCGTCGACCGCTTCGAAGGCCGTTATCGCACGGTGTCGGGGAGGATCATCAGCCATGAAGAAATCGAACATCAGATTTCCAGCATCCTGACCGGCCTGTATTCCTTGGGCGGTCACCGTGACCGGGCGCTGATCGAATACCGCGTGACACCGGACCAGATCTTCAAAAGCATCAGCTACGAAGGTGTACCGGATATCCGTGTCATCGTGCTGATGGGCTATCCGGTGATGGCCATGCTGCGCCTGCCAACCCGTCAATCGAACGGCAAGGCCAATCTGCACCAGGGCGCCATCGGCGTCGGCGTCGACATGGCCACCGGCCTGACCCTACGCGGTACCTGGCTGAACAGCATCATCACCAAACACCCGGACACCACCAACGCGGTGGACGGCGTGCAGTTGCCCAACTGGGACGGCTTCATGAAGCTGGCAGCCGGCTGTTATGAACTCTGCGGGCTAGGCTATATCGGCGTCGACATGGTGCTGGACCAGGAAAAAGGCCCGTTGATTCTCGAACTCAACGCCCGCCCCGGCCTGAACATCCAGATCGCCAACGATTGCGGCCTGACCCTGCGCACCCATGCAGTGGAAGCCCGCCTGGAAGAACTGAAGGCCAAAGGCATCACCGAAACCGCTGAAGAGCGGGTGAAATTCGCTCAAGAGTTGTTCGGGCATATTCCAGCGGTTGAAGGCTTCAGCAAGCACTCCTCACGCAAGGCCAGGGAATACACTCTGTGACGCTCTACGTCACAGGCGATCAATCCCCGACATCCCCTCTAGGAGCAAATCCTGCAGGGGACTACAATCGCCAGCCGCGCACCGATGACTGATCTGCCCCGCATGTTGACCTGCTCCGTACACCCGCTTCCTTATCGCGCCAACCCTGCCGAGTATTTCGCGGCGATTCGCCATGCCCCCGGTGCCGTGCTGCTCGACAGCGGCCGCCCGAGTGCTGAACGCGGGCGCTATGACCTGCTCAGCGCCTGGCCGCTGGAGCAGCTTGCGGTGTTGCCGAATGAAAGCGGCAGTGGGTTTCTTCAGCGCCTGCGCAGCAGTCTTGGCCAGCTGGGTCACGCAAACCTGCCAGAACCTTATGAACTACCGTTCGCCGGCGGCCTGATCGGCTACCTCAGCTATGACTTCGGCCGCCATCTGGAAACCCTGCCACACCAGGCCCGCGATGATCTGCAGTTACCCGATGCGCGGCTGGGTCTGTACAACTGGGCGCTGATCAGCGATCACCTGAAGAGCACCAGCCAACTGGTGTTTCACCCAAACCTGGCTACAGCGGAACGTCAGCGACTGATCGAGCTGTTCAGCCAGCCTGCGCACTCGATACCCGGCCCGTTCAACCTGAATGGCGAAATGCGCCCTGACCTCAGCGCCAGCGACTATCAGCACGCTTTTGTGCGCATCCAGCAGTACATCCAGGCCGGTGACTGTTACCAGGTCAACTTTGCCCAACGCTTTCGCGCGCAATGCCAGGGCGACCCGTGGACCGCGTATTGCGCGCTGCGAGCGGCTTGCCCGACACCCTTCTCCGGCTATCAAAGCCTGCCCGACGGCGGCGCCGTACTGAGCCTGTCGCCAGAGCGCTTCGTCAAAGTCAGTGATCGCCACGTGGAAACCCGTCCGATCAAAGGCACCCGGCCACGCGGCAAAGACGCCTTTGATGATGCAGCCAACGCCGCCGAACTGCTGGCCAGTGCCAAGGATCGCGCGGAAAACCTGATGATCGTCGACCTGCTGCGCAACGATCTGGGCCGTACCTGCCGCATTGGCTCGGTGCGAGTACCGGAGTTGTTCAGCCTGGAAAGCTACCCGAACGTTCATCATCTGGTCAGCAGCGTCACCGGCGAACTGGCGGACGATAAAGATGCCCTCGACCTGATCGCCGGCAGCTTTCCCGGTGGCTCGATCACCGGCGCACCGAAAATCCGCGCCATGCAAATCATTGATGAACTTGAACCAACGCGGCGCGGGCTGTATTGCGGCTCGTTGCTGTATCTGGATGTGCGCGGGGAAATGGACAGCTCCATCGCCATCCGCAGCTTGCTGGTCAAGGATGGGCAGGTCTGCTGCTGGGGCGGTGGTGGAATCGTCGCGGACTCGGACTGGCAGGCCGAGTATCAGGAGTCCATCACCAAAGTGAAGGTGTTGCTGGAAACCTTGCAAAACCTTTAATGCAGGGCTTTTGTGGCGAGGGAGCTTGCTCCCGCTCGGCTGTGTCAGCAGTCGTAAACCGATGCATGCGTTCTACCTGAAGATACGCGGTGTCAGGTTTTTGGGCTGCTTCGCACCCCAGCGGGAGCAAGCTCCCTCGCCACAGTATTTACAGGCTGAGTTCGCGATTCGAGGCCTTGAGAAATTCCTGCTTGAGCTCGGCAAAGGTGTGCACCGCTGGAAATTGCGGGAACTCGCGAATCACGTTCTCCGGCGCATGGAACAGAATCCCCGCATCGGCTTCGCCCAGCATCGTAGTGTCGTTGTACGAATCACCCGCCGCGATCACTCGGTAGTACAGGCTCTTGAACGCCAGCACCGATTGGCGCTTGGGATCTTTCTGGCGCAGTTGATAACCGCTCACCCGATCTGTTTCATCGGTGATCAGTCGATGGCAAAGCAAGGTCGGGAAACCCAGCTGACGCATCAGCGGCTGGGAAAAATCATAGAACGTGTCCGAGAGAATCACCACCTGAAACCGCTCGCGCAGCCAATTGACGAACTCAATGGCGCCGTCCAGCGGCTTTAGCGTGGCGATCACTTCCTGGATGTCGGACAGCTTCAAGCCGTGCTCATCAAGAATCCGCAGACGCTGCTTCATCAACACGTCGTAATCGGGAATGTCCCGAGTGGTTGCCTTGAGGGATTCAATACCGGTTTTTTCGGCAAAGGCGATCCAGATTTCCGGGACCAGCACACCTTCCAGGTCGAGACAGGCAATTTCCACAAGACACTCCCATTTTGTATTGATTATTGAGTTGAGCACGTAAAAGAACAGCTGAACTCTAGCGACTCGCTCTGGTCGGCGCAACGCAGAGGAGCGCGCCAGCCACCACAGGTTTTTGTTACCATCGTCAGCATATAGAGCGCATAGCGCCACCGACCTGTAGGAAACCGCCCTGATGAGCCAATCGTTCGACGTCGCTGAACTCGCCGCAACCTATGCCAACAAGTCCGCGCAGGACATTCTCAAACTCGCCTTCGCCCAGTTCGGTGACGACCTGTGGATTTCCTTCAGCGGCGCGGAAGACGTGGTGCTGGTGGACATGGCCTGGAAACTGAACAAAAACGTCAAAGTCTTCAGCCTCGACACTGGCCGACTGCATCCGGAAACCTACCGGTTCATCGAGCAGGTCCGCGAGCACTACAAGATCGAGATTGAGCTGGTCTCGCCGGATCAAAGCAAGCTAGAACCCTTCGTGAAAGAAAAAGGTCTGTTCAGCTTCTATAAAGACGGCCATGGCGAATGCTGCGGTATCCGCAAGATCGAGCCGCTGCGCCGCAAACTCTCCACCGTCAGCGCCTGGGCGACCGGCCAGCGCCGCGACCAGAGCCCCGGCACCCGCAGCCAGGTCGCCGTGCTTGAGATCGACAGCGCGTTCTCCACCCCGGAGCGCACTCTCTACAAATTCAATCCGCTGGCGCAAATGACCAGCGAAGAGATCTGGGGCTACATCCGCATGCTTGAGCTGCCTTACAACAGCCTGCACGAACGCGGCTTTATCAGCATCGGCTGCGAACCCTGCACCCGCCCTGTTCTGCCTAACCAGCACGAGCGCGAAGGCCGCTGGTGGTGGGAAGAAGCCACGCAGAAAGAATGCGGGCTGCACGCCGGGAACATCATCAGCAAAGCGTAAAGATCGTCCAGCCAGTCAATACCGGGCTCATGAAAAATGTGTACACATTAATGTCACCGTAGGTGCCATTTTTGTGTTCACTTTTACTATCAACGCCCCAAAAAGTTACACCTCCCCTTCTGCCCTGTTACTCGCCCTTTACCAGCCTCAATCCCGTTATAAAATAAATACCTGTTCAATTGGTCAATTTATATCGCCTGTATTTCATGCACTTAGCGATAAGACCTACAAAAACGAAATTAAACATAGAATTCATAGACTGAAATCTGGCACAGAAGTGGCTTAAGTGAATCCATGCTTTGTATACAATAAATACAAAACATACATACACTTTATATCCGCAAGCCTGTCACGGTTAATCCTCCGCCAGGCTGCAGATGCCCAGAACCCAGTGATTCCCGGAACTGTCGACGAAGATTGCCGAGCCTCGCGCTCATGCACAGTCACCGTCAAACCGGAATCAGGAGCCAGCCGGAATGCGCACAAGCCTCTCTAATAACATCGCACTGGATTTGCCCTCCTCCACCCATAACCGCCTTCAATCCAATACCGGTCAGATGCCTGGGACGACGCCACCGCTGACCCTCAGCCCGCGCCTGCACAACAAGGACCTGGCGCCGACCAAAATCGAAGGTCGGCGCTGGGGGCGTTACAGCATCTTTGCGCTCTGGACCAACGACGTACACAACATCGCCAATTACTCCTTCGCCATCGGCTTATACGCCCTGGGCCTGGGCGGTTGGCAGATCCTGTTGTCGCTGGGGATCGGTGCGGCGCTGGTGTACTTCTTCATGAACCTGTCCGGCTACATGGGCCAGAAAACCGGCGTGCCATTTCCGGTGATCAGCCGCATCAGTTTCGGCATCCATGGTGCGCAAATTCCGGCGCTTATCCGTGCCGTCATCGCCATTGCCTGGTTCGGTATTCAGACGTACCTGGCTTCGGTGGTGTTTCGCGTGCTGCTGACCGCAGTCCACCCAGGCTTCGCCGAGTACGATCACAACTCGATCCTCGGGCTGTCGAGCCTGGGCTGGGTATGCTTCGTGGCCATTTGGTTCGTGCAATTGGCGATTCTCGCCTACGGCATGGAGATGGTCCGGCGGTATGAGGCGTTTGCCGGGCCAGTGATTCTGCTGACAGTCGCCGCCCTTGCGGCATGGATGTACACCCAGGCCAACGCGACCATCGCCTGGTCGATCCGCGAACCGCTGAGCGGCGCCGAAATGTGGCGCAACATCTTCGCCGGCGGCGCACTGTGGCTGTCGATCTATGGCACGCTGATCCTCAACTTCTGCGATTTCGCTCGCTCTTCGCCGTGCCGCAAGACCATCAAAGTCGGCAATTTCTGGGGCCTGCCGGTGAATATCCTGGTGTTCGCCAGCATCACCGTATTGCTCTGCGGTGCGCAGTTCCAGATCAACGGACGGATCATCGAAAGCCCGACGGAAATCATCGCCTCGATTCCCAATACGTTCTTTCTGGTACTGGGCTGCCTGGCGTTCCTGATCGTCACCGTGGCGGTGAACATCATGGCCAACTTCGTCGCCCCGGCCTTCGTCCTCAGCAATCTGGCGCCCAAGTACCTGAACTTTCGCCGCGCCGGGCTGATCAGCGCGACCATTGCGGTGCTGATCCTGCCGTGGAATCTCTATAACAGCCCATTGGTGATTGTCTATTTCCTGTCCGGGCTCGGCGCCCTGTTGGGGCCGCTGTACGGCGTGATCATGGTCGACTATTGGCTGGTGCGTAAAGGCCAGGTCAATGTGCCCGAGCTCTACAGTGAAGATCCCAAAGGCGCCTATTACTACAGCCGCGGCGTGAATCTGCGGGCCGTTGCAGCCTTTATTCCTGCGGCGCTGATTGCCATCACCCTGGCGCTGGCTCCGGGCTTCGCCAGCGTATCGCCGTTCTCCTGGCTATTTGGTGCAGGTATCGCAGGCCTTCTTTATCTGATCATCGCCAAACGGCAACCGCACTACGCGGACGTCAGCGGCGAAGCCATCGCGGTTGATAACGTCAGCCATTAACCTCCGAGCGGCCCGATCAACACGGGCCGTCGAATGCCCCGCTATAAGGACATCCCATGCGAATTCTTGTGGTCAACGTCAACACCACCAAGTCGATTACCCAAGCCATCGCCAGGCAGGCGCAAGCGGTGGCCTCGCCCGGCACCGAGATCGTCGGCCTGACGCCCTACTTCGGCGCAGAGTCGATCGAAGGCAATTTCGAAAGCTACCTGGCGGCCATCGCGGTCATGGATCGCGTGCTGTCCTACGACCAGCCCTACGACGCGGTCATCCAGGCCGGCTATGGCGAGCATGGCCGTGAAGGATTGCAGGAATTGCTCAATGTGCCGGTGGTGGACATCACCGATGCGGGCGCGAGTACCGCGATGTTTCTGGGCCACGCCTATTCGGTGGTCACCACACTGGACCGCACCGTGCCGCTGATTGAAGACCGCCTCAAGCTTTCCGGCCTCTATGACCGCTGCGCCTCGGTTCGGGCCAGCGGTCTGGCGGTGCTGGAACTGGAAGAAGATCCAGAGCGTGCCCTCGAAGCCATCGTTCGTCAGGCGGAACTGGCGGTGAGTGAGGACAAGGCTGAGGTGATCTGTCTGGGTTGCGGGGGGATGGCCGGGCTGGATGAACAGATTCGTCGGCGTACCGGCGTGCCGGTGGTGGATGGGGTGACAGCGGCGGTGACTATTGCTGAATCGCTGGTGCGGCTGGGGCTTTCCACGTCCAAGGTGCGGACCTATGCCACCCCTCGGCCGAAGACCATTATTGGCTGGCCGGGACGGTTTGGGCGCTGAGTCATGCTCTGAGACCGAGTCGCAGCCATCGCGAGCAAGCCCGCTCCCACATTGGATTTTCTGTTTGCACAAAATTTGTGCCCGACGCTGATCTAGTGTGGGAGCGGGCTTGCTCGCGATGAACGATGACTCGGTCCATAGTCGAACCTAGATGGCACTAAACCGCTGCCCCAACTGCTGCTCGGCAAACTGTTCGATGATGAAGTCGACAAACGCCCGGGTCTTGCCCGGTAGCAATTTATGCTCGGCGTAGTAGATCGAGATATTGCCGTCGTCGACATACCAATCCGGCAACACCCGCAGCAGGGTTCCGGCATTCAAGTAGTTCACGGCGAACGGCATGCTCACCAAGGCAATGCCCAAACCCTGCGCGGCAGTGGCGCACGCAGCTTCCGAGTCGCTCATGGTCATCCGTGCCTTGAGTGTCAGCGGGCTGTGTTGCTGACTACGACTGGTGAGTTGCCAGGAGCGAACCCGCCCGGTTTGCGGTGAGCGGATCAAAATTCCGTCGCAATGGCGCAAGTCATCCTGCTCGGCAATCGTCTCGCGCTGCGCCAGATAATCCTTTGAAGCCACCAACACCCGATGAGCGGGCGTCAGTTTTCGCGCCACTACCCCTTGCGGCAGCTCAAAACCACCGCCAATCGCGGCATCGAAGCCTTGGCCGATCAGGTCGACCTGACGGTTATCGAAATGCCAATCCGGGTTGATCGCCGGAAAGCGCTGCAGAAACTCTCCCAGCAGCGGCACGATATACAACCGTCCGAACACCGTGCCCATGCTGACTTTCAATGTCCCTGCCGGACGCCCTTCGGCGCTGGCCAGATTGGCCACGGCGTTTTGAATCGTATGAAGGCTGGCGCTGACCTCACCGAGAAACAGCTGGCCGGCCTCGGTCAGCGTCAAGCTGCGGGTACTGCGCTGAAACAACCGCACACCGAGCCGAGCTTCCAGCTTGGCGACACTCTTGCCCACTGCCGCGGGAGTCAGACTCAAGCGCCGCGCGGCTTCGGCAAAGCTGCCGACCTCAGCGCTACGGACGAAGCATTCGATACTGCTGAAGGTTTCCATGGTCGCAACTATAAACTTTTAGTTTACACAGACTATAGCAATTACCCTCTACTCAGCCTTCAGTGATCATTAGAAAATAAAATGAAGTCGTTAGTTTTTAAAACGGGTAAGTATGTCCGCCCCATTTACGACCGGCAACAATTAGCTGTGGATTCAACCGGTCGATGCAATACAACTAAATTCTGTGTAAGCAGAAGGAGTGTTGCAGATGAAGCAGAGACCTCGGATCTATTACACCGAAAGCCAGAAAAAACTGATGTGGGATCACTGGCAGAAAGGCGACTGTTGGCACCGATGCCGAATTGACCCAGTTGCCGAGATGTCACTGACCCAGTCTGTTCCCCTCGAACCATTGCCTATGCGGGATTTGTTCAGATTTAGAGGTGGGTCAGTCTTGCTTCAGCTCGTGAGCCAACGCGGCGCCGGCGTCGACAGTGTGATGCCTTACTGCTTCAAACAAATGTCGTGGCGGCTGGGAAGATCGATGGTTTTAGGATGGTTGCTCCAGTAGTGCCTGGAGACATTCTCAAGCTCTCAGCTCAAGTCGTTCGATCACTCATCCATGCAAGAAACCATGAACGAGGGTGGGTTGTGTTTAAAGTCGACGTCACTTCGACGGGGGGGAAACCGTCCTTGTTTATGAGATGACGGTATTGATACTGCGCAGGGGCGGTCAGGATGGGTCTTCACCTGGAGCCGTTGGCCAGCGTTAAGGCTCCTGTACCCCTCTTATGGCCAGAAGCGCACGGATCGTAGCGCCAGCTAGGCGTTACTCAAGAGACCCAGGAGATGCTTGATCTCTGCGCCGAGAAGAACAACCGCCTCTCTCGAATGAGATACAAGGAGGCCCTCGAAGGGCCCTTTTGTACTCAAACCAAAATTACTTGGTCAGCCAAGACTCGACGGTCGCGGAGCCGTGCTCTGCTTTTCATTACTTCCGCATTTGTATTGCCAATTTATTTCTCAAGACCGTGAGGAAACGATTGGGTCGATTGCTGCCCGATACACAGGAGTTGATGATCGTCCGCCCAATACATTTTACGGCAAGAAACTACCTCTATTGCCGAGTCAACATACAAATGCAGTTTAGTGAGATTTGAACCAGCTGGGGTACAGCACAGGAAAATGCTCCTTTAGCCAATCCACAAATGCATCCACATGAGGTGCAAGATGCGTTCTGCTTGGGTACAGCACGGAAACCAGTCGAGGCTTTGGACGAAATGCCCTGAGCACTTCAACCAGTTCTCCGCTTGCGAGGAAAGTCTCAACGGTAATTCCCGGCGCTTGAACAATGCCGAAACCTGCAACACCGCATTGAACGTAGGCATTCGACTCATTCACAGTTATACCACCATGAGGCGTATGTGGACGATCTTCACCGTCTACCGAAAAATGCCAAGGCAGCGGTCTGTTATTCTGACCAGAAAGGAAGCTGACACATCGGTGGCTTGATAGATCGTTTAGGGTTCTGAGTGGCCCGCAAGCTTGGAGATAACCTGGAGACGCACAGGTCACCATGGTGGCGGTACCAATTTCTCTAGCTACCATGCTTGAGTCCGGGAGGTCACCGATTCGCAATGCACAGTCGATGCCCTCGGCTACGAGATCTACCGCACGGTCGGTCACGCCCAGCGAAAGCTCGATTTCGGGAAATGCCTCCGTAAATTTTCTCAGGTTTTCCATGAAGCTGTGCTGGGAAAATGCAGTCGGGATGTCAATGCGAAGCCGTCCCCGCAACGTCGATCCACTACGGTCGAACATGGAAGTAGCTTCTGCGATTGTTGCCAAAATCTCTTTGACACGCTCATAAAACCGCTCGCCCTCAGCAGTCAGTTTCACTTTACGGGTAGTGCGTTGGAACAGGCGGACACCCAACGAAGCTTCCAGATCCTGAATGGTGCGTGTGACGTACGGGCGTCCTGCCAGCATTGCCTCCGCGACTTTGGTGAAGCTTCCCAACTCAGCCAGCTTGGCGAATACCTGCATCGACTGTAGAAGCTCCATAAGTCTCTTTCTCGGGAAACATGATAACTGGATGATTGTTGCTGATCAGGATAACAATCCTGTTGGTTTCTGCACATTTATCTAGTGCCGCGAAATCTCAACAATGTCCTCAGCGTAAGGGAGGAGCTTTCCTCCCCTGCACATTCAAAACTGCTGGAGACTGAAAATGAAAGCGTGGCTTCTGAAAGATTTCGGATTGGACAATCTTGTGCAGGGGGAAGCTGAGACACCCGTGCCCAAAGCTGGAGAACTGCTGGTAAAAGTGGGGGCTGTATCGCTCAACTTCCGAGATAAGGCTATCGTTGACGGCATCTACGAGCCTCATATGGTGCCCAAGCCGCTAATCCCTGTAAGCGACGCGGCAGGTACTGTCGTAGCAGTGGGTGATGGCGTCAGTCGCTTCGCTATCGGAGATCGAGTTAACTCACACCTTTACTCACGGTGGTTGGATGGCATGCCAGGGCCAGATGAGCCCAACTACTGCTTCGGCTCGCCATTGCCGGGTGGTCTGGCGGAGTACATGATTATCCATGAAGACAGCGCGGTACGTGCTCCCGACAACATGTCAGATGAGGAAGCTGCGACCCTTCCAATTGCTGCTCTGACGGCATGGTTTGCGCTCGTTGATTTCGGCCAGATCGAGGCAGGCCAAACCGTTTTGGTTCAGGGCTCAGGGGGTGTTTCTGTTTTCGCAGCACAAATTGCAACGGCACTTGGCGCCAAAGTTATCGTCACTTCCAGTCGAGATGACAATCTGCAAGCAGTGAAAAAACTGGGTGCTGTTGCGGGTGTAAATTATCGCACTAGCCCTGAGTGGGCAGAGGAAGTACTAAAGCTCACTGACGGCAAGGGGGTCGATCTCCTGCTGGATGTGGCAGGCGGGGATGGCATCAATCAATCGGTTGCAGCGACAAAGGCAGGAGGACGTATCGCACAGATAGGCTTCCTGACCGGCCAAACCTCTGCACTGAACCTGATGCCTTTGATCTTCCGGCAAACAACGATTCGTGGCATCGCCGTTGCTCCCCGCTCCTCATTCGATCGCATGAACGAATTCTTGAATGAGCACAAGATTCGCCCGGTAATCGACCACGTGTATCCATTTGATCAAGCACGCCAAGCGTACGAGCACTTGGCCAGAGGCGCCTTTGGTAAAGTAGTAATCAAAATTTCGTAAGATCAAGAAAGGACTGGGTCATCCGGCGGTTGAATACCGACTCCACTAACTAAAGTCGATGGCTGTGATCGAAGGTTCCAGCGCAGAAGCCCTAGATAGTCGAGCACAAAGCCGCCGGACGGCTCAAGTAATTAAGGCGCTACATGCGTTTGGAAAATCTTGCTAACCACAGTCCACTTACCTTCGACTTTCAGCAGATGGAAGAAGTCAGTGAAAGAGATGCCTGACATGTCGTTAGCGTCGATGCGAGCGCTAGCCGCGGTACCGACGATCTCGATGCGGACTATAGCGGCCTGTGCGTCAGGAGATGGACGGAAACCCTTGTCGATCCCATCGAACAGGATTGGAATCGCGCCGCCTGCCAGCTTGCCATCGGCGCCGACGCTGTACATCGTCGCATGTTCGTTGAAAGCGGGCTTCATGATACTGCTCTTGGCCTGCTTGCAACCCTCAATATACTTGTTAAGCACCTCAGTGATAGCTTGGTATTCTTCTACGTACGTAGGTTTGCTCACTGTTTTACTACTGACTTGTTGGTCACTCGGTAGGTTATCTGCTTGAGCAATCGCGCCCAAGCTCGAAATTAGGGCCACAAAAAACAAACTCTTGATAGAGGTAATTTTCATTTATTCACTCTTAATTTAATAAGGATTGCGATTATTGATTTATGCTCAATTGCAAAAAGCACAGCAGGTGTTCCGAAAAACTTTGGTGCTACTGTAGCTTCGCAATGAAATTAACGATGTGTTTTCAATAAAGAATTCCGCAGTTTCACCGTGACCTGCGGACTCTTTGTTTTTGAAACTACTTGCTCAGGCTGGTCTTGAGTTCTTGAGATGCCTGTTCGATCGCGGTGCGGGGCGCCGGCAGATGGCTGAATGCGTTCGACAGCCCAAAATCGTGAATCATGCCGTTGTAGCGTACCGACTTCACAGGTACACCCGCAGCGTCGAGCTTGCGGCCGTAAGCTTCAGCTTCATCGCGCAGGACATCGAATTCGGCAGTTTGGATTAGCGTCGGCGGCAAGCCCTTCAACTGCTCGGTTGTCGCCTGCAGTGGCGAAGCGTAAATCTGCTTGCGTGCTTCGGCATCGAGTGTGTAATTGTCCCAGAACCACACCATCAAATCCTTCGTCAGGAAGTAGCCGTTGGCAAACTCCTTGTAGGACGGCGTGTCAAAGTTTGCATCCGTCACCGGACACAGCAACACTTGCGAACGCAGTGCTGGTGCGCCCCTCTCGTTCGCCATCAAGGCAACCACAGCTGCAATGTTCCCGCCTGCGCTGTTGCCAGCTACGGCGAGGCGTTTGCCGTCTACGTTGATCTCCTTGCCATGTTCGGCCACCCATTTTGTCGCAGCATAGGCTTGCTCGATGGCGACGCCGTATCCCGCCTCAGGCGAGAGGGTGTAGTTGACGAAGACCGCCACCGCACCCGAGCCTACCACCAGGTCACGCACCAGCCGTTCGTGGGTCGGGAAGTCGCCCAACACCCAGCCGCCACCGTGGAAGTACATAAACGCGGGTAGGGTTTTCTGTTTGCTGCCGACAGGGCGCACGATGGTCAGCTTCAGGTCGCTACCGTTGACGCGGATCGTCATCTCGCTGACATCAGCCGCCGGCAAGGCCACTTGGGGGGCAGCCTGGGCAGCCAACAGAGCGGCGCGGGCATCGGCCGGCGTCATGGAGTCGAGCGTCTTGCCGCCTTCAAGGGATTGCAAGAATTTTGCGGTGTTGTGTTCAACGCCGGGCTGGCTGGCTGCAAAAGCACTACCAAGGGACAGGGTCGCAGCGGTAAGGGCCAGAGCGGAGGTGAGGGTTTTCATGATCTTTCCTCTGTATAACCTGAGTGTGTGCATCGTTTTAAATAGCGAGCTACTTCATATTTTTGTTGCGTCTTCACTCAGGCAGTGGAAGACAACGACTTCCAGTCGTGTGCCGGACGCACAGCTCCAGCGCCACTCGTCTGCAAACAAAAACACAGCAGGCACGCTGGGAAGCCTCATCCCCCGCGTACCCAAGGAGGACAGAGGTTCAAGGCGCGACGTGGGTATGGAAGATCTTGCTGACCACCTTCCACTTGCCATCGACTTTCAACAGATGGAAAAAGTCGGTGAAGGAGATGCCTGACATGTCGTTGGCGTCGATGCGAGCGCTAGCCGCCGTACCGACGACCTCGATGCGGACTATAGCTGCCGGTGCGTCAGGAGATGGGCGGAAACCCTTGTCGATCCCATCGAACAGGATTGGTATCGCGCCGCCGGCCAGCTTACCGTCGCCATCGACGCTAAACATCGTTGCTTGCTCACTGAAAGCTGGCTTCATGATGCTGCTTTTGGCCTGCTTGCAGCCGTCAATGTACTTGTTCAGCACCTCGGTGATGGCTTGGTATTCTTGTACGTAAGTCGGCTTGCTCATGTGTTTACCCCTGCTTCATTGGATTGCTATTGATCACTGATTTAATTGATGCAGAAAAGCTTCAGGCTTTGGTATCAAGCCAGACAGATCCATAACGTGTGTAGGCCTCAGGAGTCTCTATGACTTCCCTCAGATCATCTGCTGCGGTGCGCACCCAGAATGGATCGCGAAGCATTTGTCGCCCTATAAACACCAGATCAGCTCGGCCGTTTTGCAAAATTTCTTCGGCCTGGCGCCCACTCTGGATCACACCCACAGCCCCCGTGGCAATGTGCAGCTCCTTACGCAGCAATTCAGCCGCAGGTACTTGGTAACCTGGATAGGTCTGCACCTTTACCATCTTGATTCCACCGGAACTGCAGTCGATCAGGTCGACACCCTGCTCTTTCATCCAGCGCCCATATTCAAGGAACGATTCAGGCGTGTTTCCACCTTCGGCGTAATCAGAGCTAGATATCCGAACGAACAGAGGACGATCTCCCCAATGCTTTTTGACTTCCTCCAAGACTTCGCGCAGGAAGCGATAGCGACGTTTGGCATCACCCCCATACTCGTCGTCGCGCGCATTGGCCAGTGGCGAAAGAAACTCACTCAGCAAGTAACCGTGCGCGGCATGGATCTCAAGCACATCGAATCCAGCGTCGCTCGCGCGCCGTGCGGCATCCCCATATAGCTTCACCAAACCCGGAATTTCATTAGCCGCGAGTTCGCGGGGGACAGGACTGGAATCCGTGAAAGGGATCGCCGAGGGCGCGATGTGAATCAGATTGGGCAGATCCGCGTTGCGCCCCGCGTGGCCGATCTGAGCGCCCGCTTTTGTACCAAAGCTGTGGAGCAGTTCGGTGAAAGCCTTCAGGCCGCGAACGTGTTCATCACTCCAGATGCCGAGGTCACCGGGCCCGATGCGACCATCAGCGTGGACAGCCATCGTTTCGGGAAAAATCAGCCCTGCCTGACCTAAAGCGCGAGCACCATAATGAACTCGGTGCCAATCAGTAATAAAGCCGTCATCGGCAGCCATGTGCATACACATGGGCGACATGACAACCCGGTTTTTCAGTTTGAGGCCTTTAATTTCGTAGGGGGATAGCAGCAAGCTCATCTGGAACATTCCATAGTGATCGATATGGAATCATGCTAACGTACACAGCACATATTCGTAAGTACGCACAATTTTGTGCTGTAGGCACACTTTTTATACCGCGGAGATAACAGTGAAAAAATGTATTCCTCAGGGTGAAATTGAGGCGTTCGCTTGTCCCGTCGCGTTCACCGTCGATGTCATCGGTGGAAAATGGAAATCGCTTATATTGTTCCACCTGATGTCCGGTACGAAGCGCTTCAACGAGCTGCGACGCCTAATACCAGATATCACTCAGAGGATGCTGACACTCCAGCTGAGAGAGCTGGAGACTGATGGGGTTATTCATCGCGAAATCTATCGCGAGGTGCCGCCCAAGGTGGAGTATTCGCTCACAGAATTAGGTAACTCTCTCGCGCCTTTGGTGAGTGCCATGCGAGAGTGGGGAGCTGTGCATGAGCACACGATCTTGGAACTCAGGCGCTCTGCGGTCGATGACGATCAGTTTGAATCTCTGGCTTGATTCTGTGTCGCAGTGCGACGCTGGCAATCGAAGCGCCGAGCTGGGCACACTCTTGAACGACCTGGGCCGTGAAGAATTTGGAGCAGAAACGGCGTTATGGCTGCATGAAACACCCGCTTAAAAGGCTAGAACGGGTGCCCACTTAAATTTATGTGCCCACCATGTCTTGACTTTGCAGAGCTGGGTAGATGACTAGGCCGGACGAATATGCCTCTCCAAGAGTTTGACAAACTTCAGAAGTAAAGCCGGACGAAGCCTTCGACCGGCACCCGCTTGCTTGCGAGCGTGTTCTCCACCTTGGTGTTATCTGCATATCCCAAGCTCATGACGCACACCATCTTTTGATCGCTCGGCAAATTCATATGCTCGACGATCAGTCGATGGTATTTGTTGAATGCGGCTTGCGGGCAAGTATCTAGATCGAACGTTCGGGCCATCAACATCACATTTTGTAGAAACATGCCGAAGTCGAGCCAACAGCCCTGCTCCATGGATCGATCGGTGGTAAATACAATGCCCACCGGCGCGTCAAAAAACTTAAAGTTATCGTCATGTTCTTCTCCTCGCACACGCAGTGCACGGTCCAGCCGCCCGGAGCCTGATGGCGTCCGACGATTTTTTCTGCACGGTAAATCGCCTACAGCCTACACCTAAACAAAGACCGCACATGGGCTCAACCGCCGGGATCAATGTGCTTTTCGTAAACAACGCCCTACTCCGCCTCGGCGTACTGCCAATCAACCTAAGCGCGTTAAAAAATGCCTTGAGATTTGAGAGTCTTACTTTTTCACACTTGATAACGTCATTCGCCACAGGCGGTTGCTGCTAATGCTTGGTAGGCTCACCATGCTTGTTTGCCTTTAAACCCAATATTGCGATTCAACAATCTATATCGACGATCCCTCGCTCACCATCCTGGCAATGCTCGAATCGAACACTCAGCTCCTGACTGCCAACTAGGAGTACCAAATTGCTTAACCGTCCCGACAAAGATGCGCTACGTGCGATGCTGGAATCGCAAGTCGAAGAGAAACTGCAGCACGACCTAGACGTAGTGACCACCTATGCCACCAAACCTGTACCTGAACGAATGCCATACATCAGCAAACCCACGATTCAGGACAAAGCATTTCTCAGAGAACTCGAGCAAATGCGTGCAGATGCAGAAACGAGGGATTTAATTTATTCATGAAGTCAAAATCTGTAACCGGGCTTTGGTGAGGTTTATCAGGTCCGAAAACGTCGCACCAAGCTGTCCAACTCACTGGACAGTCCGGCCAAGCCCTCAGAGTTAAGTCGTGCAGATTCCGCCAGTTCGGCCACCCGCTGTGCATCCCCATGAATCTGACTGATATGTAGGTTGATGCCTTCGACAACCTGATGCTGCTCTTCGGCAGCCGTGGCGATTTGAGTGTTCATGTCTCGAATCACGTCCACAGAATCCCGGATCTGTCCGAAACTGGTCCGCGCCACGCCGATACGGCTGACTGACTGCTGCGAAACCTCCAGACTGGCGCGCATTTGGTGGGTGACAGCACCGGTGCGTTTGGCCAAGTTACCTAGCAGACCGTCGATCTCTGCAGTAGAGTCGGCGGTGCGCTTGGCCAGCGCACGGACTTCATCAGCGACCACGGCAAACCCACGCCCCTGCTCGCCAGCACGGGCCGCCTCGATGGCGGCGTTGAGCGCCAGCAGGTTGGTCTGCTCGGCGATCGAACGAATCGTCCCGAGGATCGACTGGATGTCATTGCTGTCAAGCTCCAGTTGCTGCATCGACTGAGCGGACTTTCCGATTTCCTGGCTCAGTTGATCGACGCTGCTGACCGCTGCATCAATCTGTTGCTGCCCCTCGCGGGCCTTTAGCCAACCGCTGTCGGCTGAGTCGGCGGCTTGGCTACAGGAACGCGCAATTTCATTCGCGGTGGCGACCATTTCATGGAACGCAGTCGAGACCATGTCCACTGCCTCGCGTTGACGCCCGGCGGCTTCAGCCATGTCGCTGGAGACCTGGGTCGAACTACGTGAAGTAGCGAGGATATTTTTCGCAGCCTGGCCGATGCTGTGGATCAGGCCGCGGATGGCGGCCAGGAACTGGTTAAACCAGCTAGCCAACTGCGCGGTTTCGTCGTTCCCGCGCACTTGCAGGTTCTGCGTTAGATCCCCCTCACCTTGGGCGATGCCCTGCAGACCGCTGGCGACGCTGCGAATCGGTCGCACAATCAAGCCAGCAAAGCTGGCCCCGACTAGGGCAAACACGAGCGCCAGCACCCCAGCAATCAGAGCGATCAACCAGGCAAGTTGGGTCGCGGAACTCATGACCTCCTCGTGCTTGATCAGGCCGACGAAGCTCCAGCCCAATCGCTCGGAAGGCCAAACATTGGCCATGTAATGCTCGCCATTCAGTTCGACTTCAACCACGCCTTTGCCGGCCTTAGCCAACTGTTCGTACCCCTCGCCGATTTCCGCTAGGTTCTTGAAGTTGTTCCCTGGCTGTTGGGGGTCGACCAATACCTTGCCATCGCGCTCGACGAGCATCAGATAGCCGCTTTCACCGAGTTTGATTTGTTTGATTATTTCAGTGAGCTGCTGGAGCGACACGTCGATACTGATCACGCCGCTGTTGCTACCCAGTTGGGTATCAATACTGCGAACGACACTGACATAGACGGCATCTTTAGGGGCGAAGTAGTACGCGTCGGTGCGCACGGTCTTGCCAGGATTACTCTGGGCGGACTTGTACCAAGGGCGCTCACGAGGATCGTAACTGGCACGTTTCGGATTGTCCGGCCAGGAAACGAAGCCTCCGGCACTGTTGCCGAAAATAATATTGGAGTACGCCGGATGGCTACTGGCCAAGTGCGCATAGAACGCAAAGACTTGCTTATCCAGCGCGCCTTGCGGGATATCAGCGGCGTTCGCGCCGGTATAGTTTTTAAGGCTGCCGTCAGTGTCTTTCAGTAGCGGTTGGGAGGCGAGATACTCGACGTTCTGGCCGATACCTTCAAAGTACAACTGCATGGCATTGTCGACCTGACGGATTTCACGGTTACTGCCGTCTATAAAACTGTCGATTGCTTCAGTGCGCAGATTCATGACAACGAGCGTCGCGACCACGCAGATGGGAAGGCAGGCGATGACAACAAACGCCCAGGTCAATTTCTGTTTGACGTTCATCTACACTCCAGAATTTTGTTGAGTCTTTTTTGTAAGAGCATTGCGTAGATGGATGCGGTGCTGGCAGTGGTAGCAGCTTATTTACGCGAGGGTGGAACCTTACCGAGCACTAATCAATAAAAAAAACAATAATAATTTATGATTTACACAAATATAAGTTATCAATAATTGCCTGCTGAAATTGCTCATTGGCGACTATGAACCTTCGTCAGGCAACCCGATATCTGTCACGCTCCATTTTTTCTATTTACGGCTTGATCCAGGATGGCTGCCATTTCATCAGAAGTTAGTGGGGCAGCATTAGCACACAGACTATTGAGCACCATCTTGGCTACACCGATAGATAGAAGTGCGTTGTCCGAGACAATCTGCCCCATCCGTTGCGCCAGGCTTAACCCGTCCCCATACACTTCATCCACAAATCCAATCTTTTGCGCCTCATCAGCGCTCAGCCTTTGTCCTGTGGACAGGATTTTTTGCCTTGAGCCAAGGGATCGTAGCGCCACGTAAGCTAACACTCACTATCTCTTGAGTGGTCTCGACGCAATCAGAATTTTCGACACCATGTGTAGTGATCGCTATATAATCTTGGCGTTATAGGTATTTATCGCTTCACATATGGTTCGGCCTTGAGCATCCGCTTCACGGTTGGTAGACCCGCCCCCTTAGTTAGTAGTCGTCAGAAAAGCTGTAAAGCTCCGGAGATCACCACGCTTTCACAGGCGCCTGCCCATCACCAGGCGCCAAACGTGATTCATAACTCGTTAACTACAGGGAGAGTCCTACCATGCCCCTTTCATCCATCACAGCGCGCCTGGACGATGTGAAGGTTATGACACGCAACCCATCAGGATGGGGCGTTATGAGAAACGTATTTACTCCAGGTTGCGCAGAATCGACCTCCGCATGAATCCACCCTGCTCCGGTCTAGCGATGGAATCGGGGCATTGATTTAGGAATTGAAATGGACGAACACATTGCCGCCGTGCCTCTGGAAAAGGCATACAGGCTCATCAATCACGGCCCGACCGTACTGGTGTCCGCTCAAAATGAGGGTGTGAAGAACGTCATGGCCGCCGCGTGGGCCTGCGCACTCGACTTTTCACCGCCAAAAGTGACCGTGGTTTTGGACAAGATGACCAAAACCCGTGAGCTGGTAGAGCGCAGTGGCGTATTCGTTGTTCAGGTCCCGACCGTGGCACAGCTCAAACTGACAAGCGACGTCGGCAGCTCAAGCCTGTTCAATGACCCCGACAAGCTTGCTCATTGCGGTGCAGAGCTGTTCGACATCAATGGTTTTGACGTGCCATTCGTTGCAGACTGCTCCGCTTGGCTTGCATGCAAGCTGTTACCCGAGCCACACAACCAGACGACTTATGATTTGTTTATCGGCGAGGTCGTTGGCGCTTGGGCAGACACACGTGTCTTCAAGGACGGGCACTGGCACTATGAAACCGCCAGTCCGGATTTTCGTAGCCTGCACTACATTGCAGGAGGGCACTTTTACGCAATCGGTGAAGCGGTGAATATCGACGCGAAGTAAATTCCCGAGCAAGCGCCCGCCCCTATCGGATCACGGCACTAATAGGGTGAATGAGCGCAATGCCCGAATGGCGCTGCGCTTAAACATCGTTACAGCCTAGTGCAGCTTCAACCGCGGCTCAGTCCCTCGACCAATCCGATTGCCCAACATCAGCAACAGGGTCAGGAACAGGCCATACAGAGCGACCTGGTGCATGCGGTACAACGACGCATAAAACACCCGCGCCAACCATCCTTCGAGCATTACGCTGCCGGTCAAATTACCCATCAGGTTACCAACCGCCGAGAAGCGAGATAGCGAAACCAGTGAGCCGTAGTCCTTGTACTCGTAGGTCGGCATTGGCTTGCCTTGTAGCCGAGCTTTCAGACTCTTGGTGAGCATCGACGCCTGTTGATGAGCGGCTTGAGCCCGGGGTGGTACGTTTTGCTCGCTGCCAGGCTGCGGGCACGCAGCACAGTCACCGAAAGCGAAGATATTGTCGTCCAGCGTGGTCTGTAATGTCGGGCGTACGAGCAGTTGGTTGATGCGATTGGTTTCCAGGCCGTCGATATTCTTGAGGAAGGACGGCGCACGAATGCCGGCAGCCCAGACCTTCAGGCTGGCCTCGATCAGATCGCCGTTACGGGTCTTAAGATGGTCGGCGGTGACTTCACTGACGGAGGCGTTGGTCATTACCTTCACGCCGAGTTTTTCAAGGGTTTGATGCACCGGCGTACTGATGCGGTTCGGCAGCGCCGGTAGCACTCGCGGTCCGGCCTCGATCAGGGTGATGTGCATGTCCTGCGGCTGGATGCGATCCAAACCATAAGCGGCCAGCTCGTGAGCAGCGTTGCGCAGTTGCCCAGGGTCTTGCCCAGGCGCGTCGCAAGCTCCAGACCGCCACCGCCACCGCCAACAATCAAAATACGGTGCGTCATTGAAAGGTCTCATTGTTTTTACGGGGGATACAGGAAAGATCCTGTAGCGCCCGGGCACCGTGCATCGCGACAGTGTCCGGGCTTGATAGGTGCTGCTGGGTTCTGTTTACCAATCCTGGCGGGTAGGCGAAATGATCACCTCGTTGACGGTGACGTTTGCAGGCTGATCCAGGGCATAAACCACCGCTTTACCAATATCGTCAGGTGCGATGGCAATCTTGTTCAGCTCTTGGGCAGCCTTGCGCCCTGCTGGATCGGTAACTTTGTCTGCCCAACCGGTATTGGTCACACCCGGGCTAACAGTGTTAACCCGAATTCCGTGGTGGACACCCAGTTCCTTGCGCATCGACTCAGTCATTGCCTGAACGAAGAATTTGGTCGCGCTGTATACACCAGCCGAAGGTCCCACTTGGTGGCCCGCTACGGAATCCATGTTCAGGATCTGACCAGACTTCTGATTCAGCATGAACGGCAGCACAGCCGCGACGCCATTGAGGTAGCCCTTGATGTTCACGTTGATCATCTTTTCCCAATCATCGACGGCCAGGTCCACCCAAGTGGAAAACAGCATCAGGCCAGCATTGTTGATCAGGATATCTACCGAACCGAAGGAGTCTTGAGCGAACTGAGCCAACGCCTTCATATCTTCCAGATTGGTGACGTCGCTGACACGACCCACCGCCTCACCACCGTTCGCTTTCAGCTCGCTCACAATGGCATCCAGACCTTCTTGATCCAACGCAGCAGCGACAACTCGAACGCCTTTCGCGGACAGGGCGCGAGCCGATGCAGCACCCAGACCTGAAGATGCGCCAGTGATAATCGCTGTCTTGTTTTGCAAATAGTTCATGGGAGTTCCTCTCGATAGTGACTGCCCGCACGTATCGGGCAGTGGGTTGGGGTATCGCGGGTTTTGGTTATTAATCAGTAGTTGCCGACAGGCCAGTCGGTGTAGCCCTTGGCTCCACCGCCGTAGAACGACTCACGCGGTGCAATGGTGAGCTCGGCGCCACGACGCAGACGTTCGACCAGGTCAGGGTTGGAAATGAACAGACGGCCGAAGGCAACCGCGTCGATCGTGCCCTGCGCTCGACGCTCGATAGCCATTTCCAGGTCGTAGTTGTTGTTGCCAATGAATGGACCCGCGAACTGTGCGCTAAGAGCGTCCATATCCACGCCCGCCGGCACCTCACGCGAAGTCGCGGTAGCACCCTCGACGAAGTGCAGATAAGCGAGATCGAATTTGTTCAATTGCTGAATGAGGTAGCCGTACATCGCCATCACGTTGCTGTCTGGCGGCGTGTTGCCGGCATCGGGCGTGACGGGCGACAAGCGAATGCCTACGCGTTCATTGCCCCAGATTTTGACGATCTCTTCGGTCACTTCCAGGGTGAGGCGCGCGCGGTTCTCAATCGACCCGCCATATTGATCGGTGCGGTTATTAGTCGAATCGCGCAGGAATTGATCCAGCAAATAACTGTTGGCCGAGTGAACTTCTACGCCATCAAAACCAGCGCGTTTGGCATTTTCGGCAGCACGCTTGTACTGCTCGATGATTCCTGGGATTTCATCGGTTTCGAGAGCCCGAGGCATCGACACAGGAACAAAACCATTCACGGTATAGGTATCGCCTTCGGCCTTGATGGCGGAGGGAGCGACCGGCGCGGCGCCATCTGGCTGCAACTCCACGCTGGAAAACCGGCCCACATGCCAAAGCTGGCTGACAATCTTGCCGCCAGCGGCGTGCACTGCGTCGGTCACTTTTTTCCAACCAGCAACCTGTTCATCGCTCCAGATACCTGGTGTCGCAGCGTACCCGCGTCCCTGAGCGGAAATATTGGTTGCTTCAGCCACGATCAAGCCTGCACTGGCCCGCTGGGCGTAGTACTCGGCGTGCAATTCATTAGGAATACCATCTTCTGCATAGCGGCTGCGAGTGACGGGCGCCATTACGATGCGGTTGGCAAGTTCCATCGCCCCCAGGGTGACGGGAGTGAACAAATCTGTACGGTTACTGTTATCTGTCATGGTGAACCTTAAATAAATAGACCAGTCGTCTATAAAAATGATAAATAAAATGACTACAACAAGAGTCGCTTTGCCATCGTCAGAGAGTCTTCAAAAGCACTGCTGCGCCTGCCAATCTTCATCATCAAAGAGGCACCGAGCCAAATCTGATAGAGCGACTGCGCAAGCGTCGAGTTAGGAATGGCGGATGTGATCGAGCCATCAGCATGACCCTGCTCGATGCAGCGCTCCAGCCGCACATGGACCGCTTGTGTCCCTTTGTCGAGCACCAGGCGCATACCTTCGGAAAGGTCACACACCTCTGCGCCCAATTTGACCACCAGGCATTTGTCAGTCGGTAAATCTGAACATTGGGTTTTCGCCCAGTAATGGAAATAACCAAGCAGACGATCAGCTGCCGGGGTAGTGCCGGCCAACAGCGAATCGACTATGGCGAGGTAGTCGGAAAAATACTGTTCAAGCATCGCTTGGCCGAATTCATCCTTGGATTTGAAGTAGTGGTAGAACGAACCTTTCGGCACTTGTGCTGTAGCCACCACTTCTGCAAGGCCGACACCGGTATAGCCTTTATGGGTCATCAACGTCCTGGCTATATCCAGGATATGTTGGCGGGTTTCGGAATGACGTTTTTTCATAATGTCGCCACTCTAATTACAAACAGACCAGTCGTCTAGTAATTTTTTCAGCGACCGCATCCACACCCTTCCAACGGAGCCCATTTGACGGGAAGCCTTAGATTGCGTGAACTGATATGCAAAAAACTCCTGCATTTTTTGCATTACATAAATGTTAATTCAACAAATTATCTCTATTCCTGCACCTGTTAGCCTTGATTACACGCTCCACCCTGTTATCAAGGACTTACATGAAAACATTTCTAAGCATCGGTACTGGCCCAGGTATCGGATTTGCGACAGCCGAACGTTTCGCCCGTGAAGGCTATCGCGTGGTGCTCAGTGCTCGAAATATGGATAAGACGCTCGCACTCGCCGAACGCTTGATATCCCAGGGCTATGAGGCCCACACCCGCCAAGTTGACGCTGGCAATGCACAGGATGTAATGGCGCTGGTGACCCAGGTCGAATCGCAATTTGGCGCATTGGATGTGATGCACTACAACGCCGCGATAATTCGGCAGGCAACTGTCGCTGAACAACCGGTCGACACCTTCAACAGCGATCTGGCTGTGAACATTGGTGGAGCACTAGTAGCTACTCAGACTGCCCTGCGCTCGATGTACAGTCGCAATGCCGGGACCCTGCTGCTGACCGGTGGTTTTTTCGGGGTCACTCCAAATCCTGACTTTCTTTCTCTGAGCCTGGGTAAAGCCTGCATCCGATCGCTGGCGCTCGGCCTGTTTGAACCGGCGAAAACCCAAGGCGTCCATGTGGCAACCGTGACTGTCGCCGCATTCGTCAAACCGGAGTCCGAGGAAGCTCTTGGCGTCGCCGAAGCATTCTGGACATTGCACAGCCAGCCAAAAGAAAATTGGACCGCGGAAGTCACCTGCTCTCGCTGATTGCCCCCAAGGATGGCGTACCAACGCATCCCATGAATTCACGTTCGGTGCCGCCCAACGCGGCGGCGCCCCGTTTTTGACGCATCAGGAATTTGCTATGCAATACAAAGCTTATGCAGCGCAATCGTCAACTACGCCCTTGGCCCCGACCAACATCCCTCGACGCCAAACGGGCGAAAGGGATGTGGTAATCAAGATCCTCTACTGCGGCGTTTGCCATTCCGATCTGCACACCGCGCGCGGTGAGTGGCCTGGGATGCGCTACCCGCTAGTCCCGGGACACGAGATCATCGGTCGAGTGTCTGCCATCGGCGCTTCAGTCTCGAACCACCAAGTGGGAGACATCGTCGGCGTCGGATGCATGGTGGGCAGTTGCCGCCATTGCCAATCTTGCGACGACGGCCTGGAGCAGTATTGCGAAGGTCCCCATGGTTGGCAGCAGACATACAACGGCTGGCTCGACGGCAGTGGCGAAAATACTTACGGCGGTTACGCCAATGGCATCACCGTTGACGAACACTTCGTGCTGAAGATTACGCACCCTGAATCGAACTTGGCGGCGGTAGCGCCACTTCTTTGCGCAGGCATCACAACCTGGTCTCCACTTCGCCACTGGAAGGCGGGGCCCGGAAAGAAAATCGGCATCGTCGGTATCGGTGGTCTCGGCCACATGGGCATAAAACTGGCTCATGCGATGGGCGCCCATGTCGTAGCGTTTACAACCTCCCTCTCCAAAATCCAGGACGCGCGCGACCTTGGCGCCGATGAGGTCGTTGTCTCACGCAATCCTGAAGAAATGGCAGCCCATACCAAAAGCTTCGACTTCATCCTAAACACCGTCGCCGCACCTCACGATCTCGACGCATTCATGAGTCTGCTCAAACGCGACGCAACCATGACCATGGTCGGGGTGCCCGACAACCCTCACCCATCACCTGGTGTAGCCAATCTGATTTTCCAGCGCCGTCAGCTTGCCGGGTCGCTGATTGGGGGCATTCCTGAAACTCAGGAAATGCTCGATTTCTGCGCAGAGCACGGCATCACTTCACATGTCGAAATGATCGAAATGAAGGACATCGAATTGGCGTTCCAGCGCATGCAAAAGAGCGATGTGAAGTACCGCTTTGTCATCGACATGGCAACCATTTGATTCGCCCGGGGCGGATCGGAATCCCTTGATCCGATGCAAACCGCCCCGGGACAGCCAGGACTCACGCCATGTACAAAGGAATCAGGATGGTCGACAAAGTCTCCAGCGAGACAGCAACCTCTTCGTTCAACGCCGGATATCTCTCACGATTCAACCTCAATTGTCTGGTGATATTTGCCACTCTTTACCGAGAAAAAAGCGTTACCCGAACGTCGGAGCTTTTGAACATAGGGCAACCCGCTGTCAGCAACAGCCTGTCCAAGCTAAGGCTGGCGTTTCAAGATCAACTGTTCCATCGAAAAGAGGGTGCAATGGCCCCCACTCAGGTCGCCGATAATATGGCGAAGCTTCTGATACCGCTTTTGAGCGGTATTCAGTGCGTGCTGGAACAACATGCGGATAACGATCGGGGGCGTGAGCCTGCTGTGATGAAACGGTGTGATTAAAAGCGTGCTGCCAAAGCTGAGCCCGAGGCGGTCACAAGCCCCAATACGCAGTCCACTTCGATCAGGCAAACCCTCGCCGGGAACGCTTGCTCGTTCAGCTTCTCCATCACCATTGCAATGAACGCTGATACCGCCAGCGGCAAATGTTGCCGAGTGGGGTAAATCACATGCAAGCCGTCACCCATGACGTGGTAATTCGGTAGCACAGAGTGATGAAACCAATCGACTGCCTGCTATGAAGGGGCTAGCAAGACCCGTATCCATGCCTTTTGTGTATCATTCGATTTTACAGACCATAACTGAGCAGTTTCTTCAGCTGATTGGCCCTGCATCATCGAGGCAACGCACGAATGATCGACCCCATACCCACGCTGGCCGTGCGCCCTAAAAAAGGACGTCCACGCGCCTTTGATCGCGAGCAAGCCCTGTTTAATGCGCTCGAAGTGTTCTGGAAACGCGGATACGAACCGGCCTCCGTGGCGGAATTATGCACGGCCATGGGCATCAACCCGCCAAGCCTGTATGCCGCGTTTGGCAATAAATCAAAGCTCTTCCTAGAAGCGGTCAATTATTACGAAGCCAGATTCTGGGATGCTACCTGGGAACGCATGGATAGCGAGCCAGACCTGTACCGTGCCATCACCGATTTTTTCCATTCTGCTGCTGCGATCGTCACGGAGCCCGAGGCACCATGCGGCTGTATGGTCGTATTGGCAGGTGTCAATGTGTCAGAGAGCGCTCAAGAAATCACCAACGCCCTCAAGGCACTTCGCCAGGAAGGTCGGGATTATCTGCAGCAGCGCCTCGACCGCGCCGTGGAAGATGGGCAACTGGCGGCTGATGTTGACACCCTCATCCTTGCCGCCGCGTTGAATACACTGTTGGAAGGCATGTCGTTGCAGGCGCACGATGGACTTTCACGGCAAACCCTAGAAGGTATCGCGGCAACGGCCGTCGGCATGCTGCCATTACCTGCAAATCGCTAACCCAAGGAATACTCGTAGCGCTTGCTCCTTCGACAGCGGCAACCTCTCGGCCTCAGCGCACGCCTCGGTATCATCCGGAAAGCGGATCAGACGAGCTGGTCACAAGCCTGGCGTATCCGCGAACAAGCGTGTTCAAGCACTGCTGTGGAAGTAGCAAAGGAAATTCGGAAGTACCCCTCCAAACCAAATGCACTACCCGGCACGACCGCCACCCTGGCCGCCTCCAGCAAATAGCGACTGACCTCAACATCATTAGTGAGCTCGACACCCGCAGGCGTCTTGCGCCCGATAAGGCCGGCACAAGAAGGAAACAGATAGAACGCCCCCTCGGGACGGCGACACATCAAGCCGGGAGTATCGTTGAAAGCATCCAGGCATAGATCTCTGCGCTGACGGAACACTTCGTTGCGTTCGGCCAGGAAGTCAATCGGGCCATCCAGAGCGGCAACCGCGGCGGCTTGGGATATCGCGCAAGGATTGCTGGTGGTTTGGGATTGGATAGTTGCCATGGCCGCTATCAGATCCTTTGGCCCGCCGGCGTAACCGATGCGCCAGCCGGTCATCGAGTAGGCTTTGGACACCCCATTTACTGTCAGAACACGATCGCGTAACGCCGGCACCTGCGAAGCCATGGTGGAAAACACCCAGCCGTCGTAACTGAGGTGCTCATACATGTCATCCGTCAGCACATAGACCTGCGGATGGCCGAGAAGCACGGCGCCCAATTCCTTCAGTTCAGTCGCGCTGTAGCCGGCCCCGGTTGGATTGCTCGGGGAGTTCAGGATCACCCACTTGGTTCGCGCAGTAATGGCCTTCCGGAGCTGAGCTGCCGTGATTTTGAAATGTTGATCCGCCGGGCAACTCACCTCCACTGGGGTCCCCCCCGCCAAGCGGACCATGTCCGGGTATGACACCCAATAAGGTGCGGGAATGATGACCTCATCTCCCGGATTGAGAGTGGCCAGCAAAGCGTTGATCAGGACTTGCTTGCCACCGGTTCCTACGCTGATTTCACTGGTTTCATAGGTAACGCCATTTTCGCGTTGAAACTTTCGCACGATCGCAGCCTTGAGCTCGGGGGTGCCATCGACATCGGTGTAACGGGTTTGTCCTGCATCAATCGCAGCCTTTGCCGCTGCATTGATGTGATCGGGTGTCGGAAAGTCGGGCTCTCCGGCCGACAGACTAATCACATCAACACCTCGGCGGCGCAATTCAGCCGCCTGACGTGTGATCGCCAGCGTTGGCGATGGTTTGACCGCGTGCAGCAGATGTCCCAGCAATTGCATGAAGCCACCCTTCAGTTGTTGTTGATTGCTGAAGGGATCCTAACGGACTTAAAACAGCAATAAAAACAATATATTTCTGTGTGATACATCATATTTATTTGCTTATTGCCCTCTGCGTACTGCCCCTCTCCCCCGTCCATCCAGGCGTTTTGTCAAAGAACAAAGCAGCGAAGCGATCAAACGCCTTGACACCATCTGTAGTGCTCACTATAGAATGCAATCTAATATATAGCGCTCGCTACAAATAGTTTTTTGATCAACGCCGTTCGGATGCGGTAGGAGCACCCAATGCTGCAATGTGCCATGTCATTCACCGTAGACCGATGGGTGTGCGCGGAGTCGATGGTGTGATCGAAGTGATCATGCAGTCAGCCACCCAATGGGTTGAGGCTTTGCGCTCGATGGGCGGAACAGGCAGCGCCCTGTATGCGCTGGTCTTCCTGCTGGCAACAATGGCCTTCGTGCCCGCCTCGCTCCTTACGGCTATTGCCGGTTTTTTATACGGGCCGGTAGGGGGAACTCTGCTTGTGTCGCCTGTCGGTATGGCGTCGGCAACGATCGCATTCGTCATGGGGCGCACTTTTTTGCGCCCATTTGTACTGAGACGACTGGCAACTCGCCCTCGGCGAGCCGCGATTGACAGAGCGCTCGCCCGAGATGGCTTTCGAATTGTCTTGCTTCTGCGTCTGGCTTCCATCGTGCCCTTCGCCCCTCTGAGTTACGCCCTCGGCGCAAGCCGTATCAGTGCTCGGGACTTTCTACTGGCGTCCTGGCTCGGGCTGCTGCCAGGCACTTTTTTGTACGTTTATCTGGGGTCACTGGTTTCCAGTGTCAGTGAAATCCTCAGTGGCGAAGCCACTGCCGGCAATGCAACCCGCGTGCTGACTGGCATGGGTTTGGCGGCAGCAGTGCTGGCATTGCTGAGCATTGCTCATTGCGCACGCAAGGCCGCCAACCAATCCATCGAGAAAGAGTTGAAGCATGAATGAACGGTTGAAACCGCCTCCCTCAATTCAGGTTTCGGCGTGGATCGAGCCTTGTCATTCCCCCCTTAAATCAGGAGAAACACCATGACCAAGCCTACTTATGTGCAGGAATACACCGCCATCGTTGAGGTACTGAACCAGTACAACGAAGGTGGTAAACAGGCCAAAAGCAGCATCATGAAACCGGCCTTTAGCGAGCAGGCGACCATCTTTGGAGTCGATGCCGATAACAAATTGGCGGGCGGCCCCATCCAGGGTTTGTTCGACATCATCGACAGCGCGTTTCGTCCGTCGCCTGAAGCCCAGGGCGTGATTGTCAATATCGATATCGTCGGCACCGCCGCCAGTGCTCGCATCGACACCAACGATATCTCCGGCTTCTGCTTCACCGATTTTTTCAACCTGCTGAAAGTTGAAGGCAAGTGGACCGTGGTGAGCAAGATCTACCACACCCACGTTGCCCCTTAACCCTGAGCGCAAGCCAACCGGGTGCCGTGGGCGCCCAGTCCAAAAAGGATATTGACGATGAGCAAGAACATCAAAGCGGTACCTACCCAGGAATACAACGCCGTTATCGCCGTCGCCCAGCAGTATGCCGACAGCCTCAAAGTAGGCAATGCAGACGGTTTGGCTGAAGCCTTTCACAAGGATGCGGTCATGTACGGTTTCACTAACGGCAAGCTTTTGGGCGGCTCGATCACCAACCTGTTCGACTTCGTCCGTAGCAACGGCAAGGCACCGGACATCACCACTCGCCTCGACGTCCCGGCCATCACGCCTACGACTGCGGTGGTGCGTGTGGACATGGAAAATGATGCCATCGGCGCCGACTACAACGACTACCTGACGCTGATCAAAATCGACGGTAGCTGGAAGGTCATCGCCAAGGTTTACCACCAGTTCGAAGACTGATCAGTCTGTATTGGCCCGCCGCAGCGGGCCGGTCTGTGCCGCGTCGCTCGATCAGGAGGAACCATGAACACAGCTTTTATCGTCGGTGGTGCGGGCAAAGTCGCTCGACGCCTTGCTCAGCAATTGGTGGCACGCGGTCACGAACCTCGCTCGCTTTACCGACATTCGGAACAAGCTGAGGAGCTCAAAGCACTGGGCGCCACACCAATCGCCGGCAGTTTGCTTGAACTCGATGCGAAGGGTCTGGCTGGACTCATGACCGGCAGCGACATCGTGGTATTCGCGGCTGGTGCTGGCGGCAAGGGCGGATCGCAAATGACCAACGCCATTGATGGCCGCGGACTTGAAGTGGCCGTGGCGGCTGCCCGGCGTGCGAACATCAAGCGCTTCATTCTGGTATCTGCCTTTCCGGAAGCCTCACGTGGCGAAACTGTCTCCGAGACCTTCGAAAACTACATGAAGGTCAAGAAGCTTGCGGATATCCATCTGGCCGATACTGATCTTGACTGGGTCATCGTGCGTCCTGGCACGCTACGGGATGCACCCGGCACCGGCAGAGTCCGTGCAGGCCTCGCAATCCCCTACGGCGATGTGCCCCGCGACGATGTAGCGGCGATCTTGCTACAGATTATCGAAAGGCCCACCGTGAACCGAATCATCATCGAGCTGACCCAGGGCGACACACCGGTCGGTGAGGCGATTCAGCTACTCACTCGCGATTGGAGCCAACAGTGAAATTGCTGCTCATCGGTGCGAGCGGATTCGTCGGACGCCATGTTCTGGAACTGGCATTGTCGGATCCACGCGTCAGCGTCGTATACGCTCCGACACGTCGTGCGTTACCTGAAGCCCCGAAGCTCATCGCTCCTGACATAGATTTCGACCGCCTCGACCAGCAAGCCCCTTGGTTGCATGTCGATGCGGTGATCTGCACGCTGGGCACAACCTTCAAAACGGCTGGGTCCAAAGCGGCATTCAAGCAAGTCGATCATGATTATCCGCTGGCCGTTGCCCAACTTGCACGAGCGCATGGCACTCCCACTTATGTGCTCAATTCGGCCATCGGCGCAAATACCCAATCCCCTTTCTTTTACAACCAGGTCAAAGGCCATCTGGAAAAGGATCTGGCTGACTTGGGTTTTGAATCGCTGACATATGTGCGGCCAGGGGTCATTGGTGGAAAGCGTGAGGAAGTTCGTAATGGAGAACGCGCGCTGGTGTGCTTCCTCAAGTTTGCCGCTGCAGTCCTACCTGAACGTTGGCGGATCAATCCGCCTTCAGCCATCGCTCATGCATTGCTGGAGGCGGCCATTGATTCCGCCTCTGGCGTTCATGTGGTGCCGTCCGACCGTCTGGTCCGGATCGGCAAGCAATAACGAATTCACATTTGCAACATAACGACAGACTGAGGTTTTGAACCATGGCAAAAGTTGAGTATTGCGCCCTCATTGACGGCGAAGCCACTCGTGTCTGGGATGTGCTGAAGCACTTCGGCCAGATCAGCAAGTGGCACCCTGCAATTCCTGAAAGCATTATCGAGGATGGCCAACCTGACGGGTTGGTTGGCTGCATTCGCCGACTGACCTTGCAAGACGGAGCAGTTCTGCGCGAGAAGTTGCTGGCCGTTGACGAAACCAACCTGATGTTCTCCTACCGCTTCGAAGAGGCGCCGCTGCCAGTGGACAACCATCTGGCCATCGTGAAGCTGCTGCCACTGACAGGACAAAACAAGACTGTTGTCCTGTGGTCGGCAAGTTTTGATACCCGCGATCCCGATCCAAAGGGCGAGCAGACTGCTGTTATTCAGTCGCTCATTGTCGGTGGACATGAATGCCTTCAGCGCTATCTGAACAAGACTGCGTAAGCAAAATGCCCCGGCCAACCCTGCGGTTGCCGGGGCATTTAACTCAAGTCTACAACAGAAGACGTCGACTCATCTCAAGCGCGCCTTCAAAGGGTTGCGGGGTTCTGCCAACCTTGACAAGCAACGAGGCGCCTAACCACATCTGGTAAAGTCCTTCTGCCAACGTCGGTGCGTCAGCGGTTGCCACGATGGACCCGTCCGCCTTCCCCTGCTCAACGCAACGTGCAATCCGCTGAATGATCAGCGCGGTACCTTTTTCGAGAACTACGCGCATGTTTTCGGACAGATCACAAACCTCTGCACCTAATTTGACCACCAGGCATTTCTGGTCGGTGTGATCGAATGCCTGTGTCTCAGCCCAATATCGCAGATAGCTCAGCAGCCGCTCAGCCCCTGTACCCTCCCCGGCCAACAGCAAATCGACCCGCGCGATGTACTCCTGAAAGTACTCATCAAGCAGGGCCTGGCCAAACTCGTCCTTGGAGCGGAAGTAGTGATAGAAGGAACCTTTTGGCACCCCAGCCGCAGCGAGGATTTCGGTCAGGCCGACAGCCGTGTAGCCCTTATGGGTCATGAGCGTTCTGGCAACATCAATGATGTGCTGACGCATGTCGTGGAGGGGTTTCTTCATAATGCGCCGCATGCTATCAAAAAATCGATCAATCGTCTGGTGCCTAGGGACGCAGTCGTTTGCTCGAACTTTTACATGGGTGCATGTTAGTGCGGCGAAGGCTGCCCGCCACTTCGAAAAGCGGGCAGCGTGCAAGCAGGCTGTCAATCAATCCTGAAACTGGTGATAAACCTTGGCGATCACCTTCCAGGCGCCATCAATGCGGATCAACGTCAGGTAATCGTTATAGTCAGCGCCAATGGCGTCCTGTTCCATGTCCACGCGCACTACTGCGGTGGTTGGCGTGATGGCGAGAACATCCAGTCGAGTGGTGATGTCCGGCGCCTTACCGTTATCGCGAACGAATTCGTACAAGTTGCTGATCGAACCGCCCAAAAGCTTGCCATTGGTGAAGCCATACATCACCGCTTGTTGATGAAACGCCTCTTCCAAGCGTTCAGGACTGCCAATACGCAAGCCATCGACATATTTCTCGGCAACAGCAATGACCGCGTTGTATTCACTTGTTGCGACCGCTTTAATATTCTTGCTCATGATCATTTCCCCTCTTTAAATGTTGACGACAGGCATAAAAATTTTCAGCCTACTTGTTTTAATAAAGCGAACCGTGCAGGACTCATGACTTTCATCAGTAACGCAGCGATACACCCGACCACAAAGGAAACCATGACAATCATTTCCATGATTGATGCCGCAACGGCTGCATTGTCGCCCCCGATTAAAGCGGGCAAATTCTGAACCGCAACGATTAAACAAGCGACCAATCCGATAAGACCACCTATGGGTGCTACGACAGTATTCAAGACAGGGTGAAATTCAGTACTCCTTCTAAAAAATACCAGTACAGAAACGCAAGTCAGGGAGAGAATCACCATATATCCGAGTGTCCCCGCTGTTGCACCCCAGGCGTAAATCTGTGTGACTGGATCCATTCCAATGATTGCGCAGACGGCGACAGCCATTAAGGACATTGTCGTTTGCAATACAGAGGAGACAAAAGGTGAGCCATGTTTCTCATGAACACTGCCAAGCTTCGAATGCAGCACCCCAAAGCGTCCCAACACGTATTGATAACGAACTACAATGTTATGCAAAGACAGCACACAGGCAAACAGGCTGGTCACCAACAAAACCTGCATGACATCAACAAAAGCTTTATTGGTATATCTTTCCACCATAGTCAAATACATATCACCTGGGTGTTCAGTTGCCTGTTGCACGACCTGTGACAAACCAACGCCATTCACCTGACACCACATTGATACCGCATAGAACACGCCAATCAGGAACACCGCAATATAGGTCGCCTTGGGGATCGTCACATTGGGGTTTTTCGCTTCTTCCCTGTAGACCACCGTCGATTCAAAACCGGTGAAACAATAAATCGCAAACATGATCCCCAGGCCCGGCGAACCTGAAAGAATGGTCGCCGATGAAAAAGGTTCCAGGGCATCCGAACCAATATTCCCACTGCCTATAATCGCCGCATCTACCACCAGCACAATCACTATCTCGAGCACCAGCGCCACGCCCAAAAACTTGCTGCTCAACTCAATCTTCTGGTAGCCAAGAACACCCACAACGGCCGTAATAACTAACGCAAGCAGCCACCACGAGATATTAATACCCAAGGTAGTCAGTAGAAGCTGAGACAGTGCATAGCCTATATAAGCCTCCAGCGCGACCAGTATCATAAAGTATGAAATCACTGCCATCGTCGCCGAACCCAACCCTATGGATCGACCCAGCCCTTTTTGAATATATGAGTAGAACGCCCCTGCATTGGTGATATACCTCGACATGTAGATAAATCCCACACTGAAGAGAAACATGATCACCGTTGCAACCATTGCATCAAACGGCGCCGCCGCCCCGTTACCCATCGAAATAATTAACGGCGTATTTGCCACCATGACCGTCAGAGGTGCGGCCGTCGCGACGACCATCAGCACTATCGAAGTCACACCCAAGGATCCGGACAGCCCCGGTTTATTATTAACAATTTCAGGTTCTGTAGTGTGCATATTCGCCCCTATGGATATCATTTTCCATACAAATAGATCACTGAATATTCCAGACCTCCCTGCCCTGGCGGCGAGTTGGATTTCGTGGAGCGAGCAAACGGGTTCGACGCTCTTTAAACTTATCAAATCGCCACTTCAGTAAGTCTGCATATATCTCTATAGCGATGAGGCATTAGAGTCAGGCACTGTTGACCACCTGAAACTTTAGTTTTTTGCCTGTCATCCACTTAGACTAATTGCATCGCGTTCATTCTTACGCCTGGGGCGAAGGGTTCGCTATCAAATATCGGCGCGTTTTGAAGTATCGTGCCGCTCTTTTTTCAAAGCGCACTAAAATGACGCAACCAGGAGCGGTGTCTATCTTTTAAATGCGTTGAATGACTCCAGGTTGGAACGAATATTGCTGCACTACAAGCGGACCTCGGAGATTGCACAATGCAGCAAAGTCAAAATACGACCTATTCGTCTTCGATCCCCGCGAGAGTGGCGTGCGTAAGGTCAAACGATCCGTTTCTACAATCGAGAATTCTTCCTGACTGGGTGCAGGATTACACCCAACTCTCATGTGGCAACTTCGAGGGAGGTGTAGCACGTGCTTCTCTCGGACGAGTCCAGGTATTCCGCGAATGGATCAATCAAGCCGTTGACCAACGGTCGGTTGCCGACACCGACATTCTGATGATTGGAGTCACCCTGCATCAAGGGACGTGCTCCTGGCAGAATCGAGAGATGGAAGCTGATTCGTTATTCATCATGCGCCAGGGTGAGGAAGCGCGCTTTCGTGCGACCGCTAAATCGGACATCCTCGCTGCGACCATCGACGCCTCGTTTCTCGAAACGCTTGCTCAAGGCCTCTACGGGGTTGGCACAAGCCGCCTGATCAACGGCGCATGCATGCTCAAGGGGGATGCTCAAGGGATATCTCGATATAAATCCCTTCTGCTGTCGGCACTTGGCTCAGCAGTCCAGCACCCGGAATCGATAGACAGTGAGTCCGCACGACTACAGCTTTCCGAGGATGTCGCCGTAGCAGCGCTTCAAGCGATGGGGAGTCTGTCGATAAACACCACACACTCACCCAGGGACCATCGAGTTCATCGAGCGATGGTGGACAGGGCGCGGTTGTTTATTTTGAGTCATCAGACAGGCAGCCCGACGGTAGAGGATCTGTGTGAACACTTACAAATGAGCAGGCGCGGACTGCACAGCGCATTCATTCAAGTGGTCGGGGTAAATCCTTGCACCTACATCCGCCAGATCCGCCTCCACGAAGCCAGAAAAGACATCATCAATGGCGCGCCCTCGGTATCCGAAGCGGCCATGCGATGGGGGTTTTGGCACTTCGGAATGTTCTCTCAGTACTACAAAACCCAATTTGGAGAGTTACCTTCCGAAACGCATCGCAACCCTCCAGGCGTTGCAATGGGAACTTGGCCCTCATTGTCCTGACACCTCACCAAGCCACAAAAAAATAAATGTATTTCATCCAAAAACACAATTAATATTTGCCGATGATTAAAGAACTGAAAACATTCATCGCCGTGGCGAGAGAAGGTACTTTTGCTGCTGCCGGTAGCAAAATAGGGCTTACACAAGCGGCAGTAAGCGCACAAATGCAGCGCCTTGAGGCCGAGCTGGGGATCGAGCTGTTTGATCGCAAAGGACGCTCGGCTCATCTGAACCGAATGGGGCATCAGGTTTTGCTGCAGGGGCAGGAACTGGTCCGTCAGTTCAGTAATCTCGGCACTACGACGGTAGGTCTCCCTGCCAGCGTTTTGGTAACTGTCGGAGCCATTGCCTCCGTGCAGCGCTCTTTTTTGCCCGACGCCCTCGCTCATTTTCATCAGCAATGTCCCGAATGCCGAACTCGCGTCATTCCTGGCCTGTCCATGGAATTGGTCAACCAGGTCGATGCTGGCGAGATCGATATGGCTGCAATCATCCGCCCTCCGTTCTCACTTCAAAGCGATTTGCGCTGGACCACACTGGCGCGCGAACCCTACCGCCTGATTGTCCCGGTCGACATGCCGGGAGATGACTGGTCCGAACTGGTTTCCAGCCAGCCTTTCATTCGCTATGACCGATCTTCTTTTGGTGGTCGGCAGGTCGACCGATTCTTGCGACAAACGCATGTGTCTTTACGTGAAGTATGCGAGCTCGATGAGCTGGATGCGATCATCAAACTGGTCGCCAATGGGGTCGGCGTAGCACTGGTCCCGGAAACAGCGACACATCAAGGATGGCCAGCAGAGATACGCGCTGTAGACTTGAAACAACGCACCTTCCACCGAGATATAGGCCTCGTACACCGCGCACGCAGAAGCCTGACGGAACCGGTGAAAGTGCTTGTTCAATTGATTACCGAACAGGTCCAGAAAAATCAGTAAACATCGCCACGGCTAACTTGCGTTTTTTGTACTGGCAGGCGTGACTATTACAAAAGTAATTCACTACTCATCAACGTTCATGAACTCTTTGGCCCACACCTGGAAACGCTCAGGTCGCGTATAGGTGTGGGTCAATTCTGTAGCGCTCAGGTCAGATGTGCTGCGAGTGACTTTACGCTGTTCGCGCAAACAGTCATATGTCGCTTTGATCGAAGCAAAATAGGCGGCATGGCCGGCAACAACAATCCGTACACCCAGCGAACCTAGACGTTCGCTGTCGCAAAGTTCAGGATTTCCGTAAGTCACCAGCATCAGAGGGAGCGTCATGCCTTCGGCAATCTGCTCCAAATGCTCAAAATCCTTCACACCTACGAGGCAAATGGCATCTGCACCGGCATCTGTGTAGGCCTGAATACGGCTCGTCACTTGTGCGACGGATAACGAGCTTGCATTGGTACGGGCAATGATAGCGAGCTGCGAATCAACTCGAGATTCAACGGCCGCTTTGATTTTTCCACTGCCCTCCTCAATGGATATGAGATCCGTTGATTTACGGCCAAACTGTGCCGGCAAGAGCGTATCTTCGATAGTCAGTGCGGCGACTCCAGAACGCTCCAGCTCAGCGACTGTACGCATGACATTCAGTGCATTGCCATAACCGTGATCGGCATCGGCAATGATCGGTAGTTGTGCGACTCGTCCAATCCGCGTCGCCTGCTCTGCAAATTCACTCAGCGTAATAAGGGCGAAGTCGGGCGCAGCCAATACCTGCAGTGAAGCGACTGATCCGCCGAGAATGCCGACTTCAAATCCCAGGTCAGCAGCAATTCTTGCGGACATAGGGTCGAACACAGATGCAGTGTGATAACAGGCACATGATGCAAGCAACTTACGAAATTCGCACCTCAACTCTTGATGGGAAACTCTAGACATAATCGCTCCTCTCGCGAGTGAAACTGACTGTGGCCTTAAAACTGGAGTAGCGACCTAGCATGGAGACAGACTCACGTAATTAATCATTTTTGCGCTTTCTACTACTCATTTTACGTACTGAAAAAATGATTAAAAAGCTGATATTTTTTTATCCAATCATAAATTTTATCGATGAATCACGTCTGTGATCAGCTAGTTCAAAACCGTATCGACACAGGGCAGAATCCAGCCTCAGCCCTGGTAGACGTAGTTGAAGCTGCGAACCTCCGCCATAGCCACGAAGGTCACCAGTCCATCCGGGCTAACTCTACTCAGTAAATCTTGCATTTTTTGCACAACAGTTATGCACCAGAGGTCCGTTACTTTCTGTTTATGCAGCACTTACACTTCACCCACCAGTCGGGAAGGTACAGGCATGAAAGCTTTTTCAGCATTGGATGGCGTGCCTGACAGCCCATCTTCCAGCCAGCTCCTGGCGACTGAAATCCAATATTAAAAAGTGCGCTCTCGCGCAACTCCCGCGATTTAACTGTTCTCACTTTGCAGGAATCGAGCAATGACCCAAGACTTTTGTTCTTCCCAAGGCCCAGACGCGGTGTTCCTGCTCGACAACGCAGCGGGTAACTACAAAATCCTGCCTGGCGGTGTGGCGTATTGCACCGGCATCGTGCCCCATGAAGGTTTCGAGGTGGTCCGGGTACAGTTACAGACATGGCTGCCGCTGGATCAGGCTTATCCATTCATCGAAGCTTTTCTGAACAACGTCGGGCGACCTGTGCAAGCCTTCTGTGGCATCGAGATGCGCGTGCCAGCGCAATTGACCTCGCAAGACTGGACGAACTTCAATACTCCATACTTGGCGCAATTGCGTCGCTGGGGATTGATGTATGGAGACCTCAGTGGAGTGTGCCGTTCGAACATCGCGCTCGCGGACCACCCACCGCAAACAGCATCTTTGTGCGCCTTCAGTTACACAGCACCTACGACGTCAAAGGAGGGGGGCTTTTGTCTGTCCGGCACAGCGGATATTGCGCCGGATGGCACCGTCATCGCCGAAGGCGACACTAGCCCGACGGCCATGCATCAACGTGCCAGGTACACAATTGACGTGATCAGCGCGAGCCTCTCCCGACTGGGCCTGTCGTGGCGAGATGCCAACCAGATCGCGATTTTTCATGTGCATGAGATTCCCAAACTCTGGGGGCGCACGTTGCTTGGAGAATTGGGCGAGACACTGAGTCGGGGGCTGGTCGTATACCGAGCACGTCCACCGATTTCTGGTGGTGAAGTGGAACTCGAGGCGAGAGGTGCAAGGCGCGAACTGATTTTGGCAGGCGGTTAGCGGTCTACAATCACCTAAAACGACATACCCTGCATGCCAATAAACTAGTCACTCCTGCACTCCTGCGAAATAACATGCTTTAAATGGCAACTCATTAGGCACCCTGCCGTATGAGTTGCACATTAGCTGGTCGGCTTGCAGTGCATTCCATTATGTTAGGAGGCGCCGCCCCTATCACTGCTACGTATCAGATTTGATTACGGATATGAGGAAGGCGTGCATATACCGCAACCATGGGTACGATTAGCAATCCAATCACCGCCTGCTGGCCTGCATAAGTCATCCCCATGCCAACCAGCAATGAACTCAGCACAGTGAGTACCAGCACACCCAAAACCGTCGCACCGTATCCGCCCGCCCCTCCCAGAAGTGACGTACCGCCGATGACCACCGCAGCAACGGTGCTGAACAGGTAAGGATCTCCTACACCGACATAACCGCCCCCGGAAAACCCCAGCAGCAGCACGCCCGTGAGTGCTGACATCACACCGGCGATACCGTGCACCGCTGTCCAAGTGCGTATTTCCGATATCTGCAGGCGTGATGCTGCAGTCCGACTTCCACCCAGGGCATAGATACCCCGGCCAAACCACGTGTTTTTCATAACCCAGATTATGGTAAGGCTAATAACTAACCAAATAATCACGACAGGTGGAATTGGCAGGCCAAAAAACTTTCCATTAAAAGCCGAGACGTTCGTGAGCCATGCCGGAACCGGTGCGAAACTATTCCCTCCGAATGCAGAGCCAAGCGCTGTATAGATCTCAGTAGCTCCAACTACCGCGAAGCCCAGACCCAATGACATGATCAGTGCTTGGCCTTGCAATCGATAGCTAAGCAAGCCATTGATGCAACCAACCACCATCCCTAGCGCCAGAATGATGATGATCGCTGCGGCAGGCGGCAATCCGTTATTAAGCATTCTAGGCAAAAGAATATTGGCGGCGCCGATCACAAATGGAATAGAAAGATCCAATCCACCCAACAGCGAAACCATTGTCTGCCCGATCGACGCCAAGCCCAAGAACGCAGCGAGCAATAGAATTGATCTAGCATTTTGCAATGAAAGAAATCCACTTACCGTCAATGCACCGCACACTACAAGCATAATCAACAGCGCAGTACCGATGGCGATGGCTCGATTCTCGCGCAGGCTATCGTGCAATCGGCTCGCAGGGGCTTGCTTCAACTGCGGAAAAAGTCGGAACACAGTCATATGAGACTCCTATCGGGCTGGCACCCGGCTGACCGCCAGTACATTTACCAAGAGGGAAATAATCAGAATCAGCCCGAATGCGAGCTTGGTCGCTGACCCCGAAATAGTCCCAAAGTTGAATGTCGCCAGTAGGTTGGCAATCAGGAACATATTCAAAGCGCCAAGGATCGATCCTATCGCCCCACCACGTCCTCCCGCCAAACTTGCGCCCCCAAGAACCAAAGCCGTCACCGCCTGAAGCGTGTAGGTGCTGCCCTGGGTCGGATCTCCAGAAGAAATTAACGCGGTGTAACTCACTGCCGCCAACCCTACAAAAACGCCACTCAAGATATGAGCACCAATACGTACGGTCTCAATCTTGACTCCCGCGGTATAGGCCATTCTTTCATCGGCCCCAGTCAAGCGCAGATGGGTGTGAAAGGCCGATCTCCAGAAAAGGAACCACAGAGCAATAGCCCCTAACAGCACAAAACTCACCGGGGATAGAAGACTGATACCGGCCCCCCAACTCATCATCCAATCAGGCGCCAAACCGCCCGCCCGTTGCATGATCAGTAGATTGACGCCTGTCAATATGAGGTAGCTGGACAACGTAACGATGATTGGTGCGACGCGGACATGAATAATGATTAAGGCTTGTCCTATTTGCCATAAGACCCCAACCATCATGGCCCAGCCAAAAATTGCAATGGGATGAGTGACTCCGTTCTTGGTAAGCCAGGCTATCAACGTCACGTTGATAAATCCCATTAACGGGCCCACTGATAGGTCTACGGTTCCTCGTCCTGCCATCACTGTTGGAGTAAGCGCCAGTGTGCAAAGGATCAGAGGGGTCGCCACCAGTACCGCCCCCGCCAGACCACTGAACGAAAATAAGTTGGGCGTTCGAAACAACGCCAACACCGCCAAGGCAAAAAACAGTGCGCAAGGCACCGCAAGGTAGCGATACTGCACCAGCAATCGTTGTGAATGACTCATGCGCTTACGCCCTCCCGACGGCCAGATAGCTGATGCTCGCAGGATTCCTGCCCAAACATCGCTGCCAACATTTCATCCTCATTAATAGAGTTGCCACTTAGGGATCGGAAGACCGTGTTTTTTACAAACACTTCAACCCGGTCTACGAACCCCAGGAACTCCTCCATTTCAGAAGACATGTAAATAACCGCGCCCCCGGCATCGGCAAAGCGTCGTAACTCTGCATAGAGGTCACGTTTCGTACCTAAATCAACGCCGCGGGCGGGATCGTTCAAAACGATCACCCTCGGGTTGCGCGCAAACGCACGACCAATCAACACTTTCTGTTGATTGCCCCCTGACAGCGACGTGATTTTATTCGACGCCAGGCCGATCTTGATGTGCAGACGACTCACCTCGGCCTGGTAGATCTCGTTGATACCAGACCGTCGAATGACGCCAAACGGGCCAAGGCAGCTGCGGTATATTCCGATCGCCAAGTTCTCGAAGATGCTTTGATCGGGGAAAATTCCTTCGCGTTTTCGATCGCCTGATACATAGGCCACACCCAACCGCTCGGCGTCCGCGAGGCTAGACAGTCGGGAGGTACCGTCCTCAGCGTGAACCTCAAGTACACCGCTGTTAGCCACCTCGATTCCTGCGACTGCACGCAAGAACGCATCTTGCCCCTGCCCGTCCAAACCGCTCACACCGATAATCTGTCCTTGCAGGAGTGAAAAGTTGAAAGGTTCGGCACCCGCCGATAACTTCAGATCATTGACCGACAGAGTTCGCGGCCCCTCGATCCTCCGCGCGGTACCCGCCACGTGGCATGCCGAAATCACTTTGCGCTCGTGCGGCGTCATCATCGCCAGCAGATTCTCTTCAGTGATTTGCGACTTCTCAAGAACGCCGATGCTTTCGCCGTCACGCAAAATCGTTGCACGATCAGCAATGCGTACAAGTTCAGCGATTCGATGCGTCACGATCAAAATTGTTGCGCCGTCAGACCGCAAACGATCTATTTCTGTGTGCAACCGAGAAGTTGCATCAAGATCCAACGCCGCGGAAGATTCATCAAGAATCAGAACTTTGGGACAACGCAAAATAGCTCGGGCAATAACAATCCACTGCTTCACACTTAGCGGCAACGTGCCAACCAGTGTATTTATGTCCACTGGCTGACCGACTAAACGCGCCATCAATTCAGCCGCTGCGTCCTCACGTTCTGCTCGAGTAGAGACTGTTCGAAAAAGCTTGTCGTGACCGACATAAAGGTTGTCAAGAACGCTTGCCTCCTGAGCGACGAGAACCTCCTGAAAAATCGTCGCCAGGCCCGCGTCACGTGCCTCAATCGGTGAACGAGGGCTTCGACCCAGAATGGTGACCTCCCCCATGTCCGGCAAAAGTACGCCGGACATGATTTTTGCCAGCGTGCTTTTTCCTGATCCATTCTCACCCACTATTGCATGTACCTCACCGGCACGAGCCTCCAGATCCACTCCTTTGAGTGCTCGTGTTTCTCCGAAGGACTTGGCAATACCTTTTAGGCGCACAGTGGTAATACCGACAATCTGTTCAGAACTCATAGCAAGGTCCCTTCTTCCAGGCTGGCTAGTTGAGCGTTAAGCGAATTGGCTTTTGAATTAAGGCTTGGGACGCCAAGTGAGCGGATCTTCAGGGCGCAGGAAGTAACCTGCCGCCACTTCCTTTGGCCACCAACCATCATTCGCCGGCTCTAACCATGCCGTAGAGTTGGGATCACAGTTTTGCCCAAGGGCGGCGTTCACTTCATCATTGCCGTAAGTGATAACCGGGCGCGGAATAGATTGAACCTTGGGACCCTGCCCCTCCAAGGTGCGCATCATTACGTCCCAGACCATGCGAGCTTCGGCGCGAGGGGGCCAGAAATGAAAGCTTTGATCAATGAATCCTGGATTGTTGCGCCAAAAACAGGCCGCTGATGCCTCGCCGCCAAGCACGACCGGCATCAGTTCGCGACCCGACTGCCGCACGGCATTCAAAACACCATTTTCCGAGGCTGACTGCACGATAATGCCATCAACCTTGCCGGGGTTTGTGGCCAGGAATTTTTGTACCTCGACCTGAGCCACCTGATCGGTCCAATTACCCGCGACATTGCCTACAAGTTTGATATCGGGGAATTCAGCCAATACGCCCTTCGCGCCTGCATCAAAGCTGTCTGAGGATGCAAAACCCGGGATACCCGACACCAACAGTACATTACCCTTACCGCCGATTTTCTCGGCCAACCATTTGCCCGCAGCGTAACCGCCTTGGGTGTTATTTTCGGTAACGTTGATGGCATAAGGCGATGTGACATAACCCGAAAAAGAAAATACCGGGACGCCTTTCGAATGGGCATATTCGATCGTCTGATTGATGGCCGTAACATTTGAGCAGCAGATGATGATTGCATCAACACCGCTATCAACCATTTGGCGCATTTGTTGGATTTGGACTGCGTCTTTCAAGTCGGACTGAGTGACGACCAGTTCCGATATAAGTCCTGCTTTTTGATAGGCAGGCAGAATAACATTGGTCATCTCATCCTGAATGGAGGCTCGCCAAGTGTTACCCGCATATGTCGAAGCATAGCCGATCTTCCAAGGTGGCTGCTTTTTCGCGACAAACTCGCGAAATGCACTGGGCCCCAAAGGAAGTTGAGGATCAACTCGTTGATAAAGCGCCTGTTGGTCTGCGGGTAGTTCATCGACCCCCTTAGCACTAACAGCACTCGCCAGCAAAAAAATTACGGGAATTGCCGCATAAGCAAATCGCTTCATTTCATTGTCCGCCTAATATTATTGTATTTATTATTGACGCTTGACTTTAATACAAAATCAGTAAACTACTGCATCGTCTCCTTTTTTAAAAAGGACTCGAATGCACACGGGCAAATGTGAGCCACAATTACCACACCGACAACGCTAAAATTCTTGACGTGTTACCCATAAAGGGTGTTTGCAATCTGCAAACACCCTTCGATAACTTTACTGTCGCAGACCCGCCTGCTTAAGCAAAGGCATGACCCGTTCATTAAAGAAAGGAAGTTCTTCATTATAATCGACCATCGTCAACAGCGTTCCGTCGACACCCGTCTTCTTCAGATCGATCAATCCTTGAGCGACTTGCTCAGGCGAACCTACAATTGGGAAGCCCCCCCAACCCGCGATAAAACGCTCCTTGAACTTCTGATACATTTCCGGAGAGTGATTTTGCGACTGCACTTGCAAAACCTCAGCGAGGTTATCGCACGCCACCGTGTCGCCCTTCTCTTTCACGTAATAATCATAATATTCGCGTGCTTCCTTTTCTGTTTCGCGAACAATGACCGGGCACGAGGTAAACGTCCCCAACTCTCGGCCAAACTTTGAGCGAGCCAGTTCTTTAACATGCTTGACCCAAGCAGCGCCCTTTTCCATGTCTTGCATGAAACCAAAGTTGAAGTCACAGTGTTTCGCTGTGAAATCCAGTCCCTTGCCAGACGATCCCGCGCAAATCATTACCGGGCGACCGGCCTTGTTGTAAGGCTTCGGTTCCATCACGGCGTCTTTGGTCTTATGGAAGTCGCCATTGTAGTCGACACCATTGCGTTCCCAGAGAGCCGCCACGATATCCATCCACTCGTCAGCGTATTCATAACGCTGATCGTGCTCCATCATTTCACGGCCAAACATTTCCATTTCCGGAGTAAACCACCCGGTAACTAGGTTGAGGCCGAAACGCCCCTTGGAAATATGGTCAATCGTGGTCGCCATTTTTGCGGCAACGATCGGGTGAATGGTCGGTACGTGAGTGGTGGAGAAAAATTGTAGTTTGGTGGTCACTGCGGCCATGGCGGCTGCCCATGTGAATGTTTCCATGTTACTGCCGTTAAAGTTTGTCTCCCCACCAAATCCACGCCAGCGAGCGATGGGCACCATACACTCCCAGCCTGCCGCCTCAAGCTGCTTGGCGATTTTGACGTTGTGTTCAAATGTGGGCTCAAACGTTGACTCGGCAGTCGTAATAGCACAGGCATTTGAACAGTTTGTTCCGAAAACGCCCAATTTAAGCGCGTTATCGTTGAACATCGGGTTACCCGTTTCGTGAAAACGTTCCTGCATGTCCATGTTGCATTCCTCTTTTTATTTTTTTAAACGCTGTAGTGCCGTTGGATTAAACGCCCATATCGTCGAAAACTTCCTGTGCCAAACGGAAGCCATCAATGGATGCGGGCACGCCACAGTAAATAGCCACTTGAAGGAGCACCTCGCGGATTTCCTCTTTGCTTAAACCGTTATTGATAGCGCCGCGCACATGCAACTTCAGTTCATGCGGACGATTCAGTGCGGAAATCATCCCCAGGTTCAAGAATGAACGCGTACGGCGATCCAGGCCCGGACGATTCCAGATAGCATCCCAGCAGTATTCGGTTACCAGCTCCTGAACCGGCCAGTTAAAATCGGTCGCCTTGGCGATAGAGCTATCTACATAGGCCTCACCCAAAACTTCACGACGGGTTTTAAGGCCTTCGTGGAATCGCTCGGAAAGTTGATTTCCGTCGGGGGAAGTGATCTTGGCTTGACTGTTCATTCTATTTTCCTCGAGGTGAATTATAACCTTCGCAACCCTCCGGCCAACTAAGCAGCCATCGTGCTAGAGGTTTTACGGTTTAAAAAATCATGTAGGTTTATGCAACCAGACTAGGTCTTACATATTGAAACTGAAGAGAATTCCTCGCTTTCCATACAATTAAGTCGGCAATCGAAATAATGATGAGTCCGTTATCACGCGCGAAGATCTCCAGGTCCGCACGACGCGCCATGCTACCGTCGTCCTTCAGGATCTCGCAGATGATGCCCACCGGCGATAGACCTGCCAGTTCAGCCAGATCTACAGCAGCCTCGGTGTGACCGGCTCGTACCTCAACGCCACCTTGGCGAGCAATGAGCGGAAAAATATGCCCAGGCCGGGCAAGCGACTCAGCCTTGGTTTCAGGTGCGGCGAGTGCTCGGAGTGTCAACGCACGCTCGGCAGCCGAAACGCCGGTGGTAATCCCCGCTATGAGATCAACCGACACGGTAAATGCCGTTTTCATGGAGTCGGTATTTCGTTCCACCATCAAAGGTAATTCGAGGCGGCGTGCGACAGGTTCTGGCATAGGCGCACACACAATGCCTCGGCACCGACTCACCATGAATGTCAGCGCTTCTGTCGTCGCGAACTCTGCGGCCATGACGACATCACCTTCATTCTCACGCCCCTCATCATCCACCACGATGACCATCCCGCCAGAGACAATCACTTTTAATGCGTTTTCAATCGTTGCAAAGACCATAACAACCTCTACTGAACGCTAACGGCATGCCGCTCAAGAGATGACACCAAAGCGCTAGACAACAGCATCATTTGATAGCCGCGGATCTTGCGAAGCGACCGTCTTCGTAAAGCAGTGGGGAGATATCCAGCCGCGTATCGACCCACAGCACTCTGCCAAAAATAACGTCGTGCGAGCCGATGGTTGTGACCGAACTGACCTCGCACACCAGTGAGGCTTGGGCATCCACCAGCACAGGTACGCCGTGTTCTTCGATCCATTGACCGTGCTCGAAACGCTCCTCGCCCTTCAACTGGCCGCTGAAAATCGGAACGAGATCGACATGGGAGTGATGGAGCATATTGACCGCGAACCGCCCGCTCTCCTCCAACGCAGCGCTGATGGACGCCGAGCGGTTAACACAGACCAGAATTGTTGCAGGATCAGTAGTCACTGATTGCACAGCTGTGGCAGCCATTCCGAAAGGCTGCCCGAGGTGGCGGGTGGTAATCAGCGAAATCGTCGAGGTCAATCGACGCATCGCTTGTTTGAAGTCGTTAACCAACTCTATTTCTTGTTCTTGTTCTTGTTTTTTCATGTCTGCCTCGTCCAAGGAGTCGCATGGGTCATGTGAAACCAAACGTACAGATCGTCAGACAATCTGTCAAAGCTATTTTGGCTGATTGACAGATTGTCTGACAATACTTATAAAGAATCTCGAATTTCATTCAACAAAGGACACAGACATGCCACGCACGCTGTTTGGCCACATGAAATCCAGCAATGTCATGAAAGTCGTCTGGCTTATGGACGAGCTGGGCCTCGACTACGAGCGGGTCGATATCGGGAACGTCTTCGGCGGGCTTGAAGAAGACGACTATCGGAGCAAAAACCCGACCAGCCTCGTTCCTACACTGGTCGATGGTGATTTCACGCTCTGGGAAAGCAATGCTGTGCTGCGCTATTTGTGCAATGCCTATGCCCCCGACAGCTCGCTCTACCCCGCTGACCCGAAAAGACGCGGTGTGGTCGACCAATGGTTGGACTGCCAGCAAACTCAGTTGACCCGACCGCAAACGGTGGTGTTTTTTCAGTTGATTCGCACACCACTGGAGAAGCGCGACACGCAAGCGTTGGAAACAGCCATTCGGGAAGCTGGCAGAGTGTGGAACTGGATAGAAACCCGACTCGGCGAGCACGATTACATCTGTGGCAGCGAGATGACCATCGCTGATATTGCCTGGGCCGTGCATGGGCACCGCTGGCTGAACATGGACTTTGCGCGGGCTGACCTGCCCAACGTGAAGGCATGGTATGTGCGAATGCTGACGCACGATTCCTTCCGCCAGAAATGGGCCGGACCGGTGACTTGATCAGGGGATGACGACAATGGAATTAGAAAACAAGGTATGCATCGTGACTGGCGCAGCCAGTGGCATTGGCAAAGCCATTGCGACAATATTTGCGAAGAATGGCGCTTCGGTCATCGTGGCCGATGTGAACGTCGAGGCCGCAAAGGCGACCGCGGATGAGATTGGGGCCACCGCTATTGGCTGCAATGTGGCGATCAATGCAGAGGTGCAAGCGTTAGTCGAAACGACGGTTGCCCGCTTCGGCCGCATCGATGTGCTGGTCAACAACGCCGGCTTCGGTCTGACCGGGAACGTTGTCACCATTGAAGAGCAGGATTGGGACCGACTGATGTCGGTCAACCTCAAAGGCATGTTCCTGTGCGCCAAGCATGTCATACCGGTCATGGCCCGACAGAAATCCGGCTCGATCATCAATACCACGTCGTATACGGCCACGAGTGCCATTGCTAACCGCACGGCCTATGTTGCCTCCAAAGGCGGCGTTTCGGCGCTGACGCGAGCGATGGCACTGGATCATGCGGCTGATGGCATCCGCGTAAACGCGGTAGCGCCTGGCACCATCGATAGCCCTTATTTCGACAGGATCTTCGCCCAATCTGAAACACCGCAAGCGTTGCGGGCCGCTTTGGAGGCACGGGCGGTAATGAATCGAATGGGCAAACCAGAGGAAATTGCAGAAGCCTTCCTGTTCCTCGCCTCTGACCGTTCTCGCTTTGCCACCGGCAGCATCCTGACCGTGGACGGCGGTTCTTCAATTGGCAACCACTTGGTCGACTGACCCTTTACCTGTGACCTTTGGCCCGGTGAGTAACCGGGCTTTTTTTCGTCTACTAAGTTATCTGCCACAACAGAAAACTGACCCGCCCGAGGGCTTAAGGTCAGCTTTCCTCCTGATATTCAGGCCCCCTTCAGCTCGGCCTCGCTTACTACATGTTCGAGCCCCCGAATCAGGTAGGGCCGGAAGTTATCCGGATGCTCCGTCATGGGGAAGTGCCCCAACCCATCCATGACCAGGTGCAATGCGCCCGGAATCAACTGAGCCAGTTTGGCGCCATCCGCCGGTGTTGCGGAATAGTCATAATTGCCTGAGAGGAGCGCGACCGGTGTGCGCGCGGCATCAATACGCGGCGCGGTCACGGCACCATCGAACTCGTCACTGTAAAACGCCAGATCACCTGGGTAGACACCAGGTCCTCCCTGCGAATAAATCCAACTGGCGCGACGGCGATCCTCAATGGGACTGGTCGGACTCATCAGGCCTCGAACATAGGCGCCGTTGTGCAGGCCCCCATGTACTTGCACGTGGTTCTGATAAGGATTACGGCGACCGCGGGACTGGAAAGGAGGCTCCAACGCTACAACACCGATCAGGTGTTCAGGGTGCTCGGCCGCCAGCACCAAGGACATTGCGGCGCCCATTGAGCCCCCGACGACGATGGCGGGGGCGCCTATCACCTGCTCAATAAACGCCGTACACCATTGCTGGTAGCATTCGCTTGTCAGCAAATAAGGGGCACCGTCCCAGTCGCGGGGTGGCATCGATTTACCGTGAAATGGAAGGTCGATCGCATACATGCGAAATTGCCGCGCCATTTCGACATCGGCCATTTGTCCGAAATACTGTCGGCCGTCTGCACCGGCAGTGTGAAGGAACAAGATCGGCACGCCCTCCCCGGCCACTTCGTAATAAACCTCATACTCCTGTCCCAAAACGCGAACAGCAGCATACTGCCCTTGAATTTGCGACATCGATCGCTGTACAGGCAATGCAGGAGCCGCTGGTGTCAGGGTAATCAGTTCGAACAAGCGCTCCAGAAACGGCCGCGCCTGGGCGATCAGTTGTGCATCGCCGCTCACTTCGAAAGCAGGGTTGGCAATCTGTAAAGCGGTGAAACTATGGTAGGTCGCCACAGGTGGAACGCACAGCACGTGCCCCCACTGCGCTTCAGCGGCCTCGATGCGGATGGCAGGCTCGCCGGAGAAACCTTTGAACAGATGACCGTCGGCAACACTGAGCCCAGTGCGTTGCGATCCGACGCCGAATTCGACGGTTATCGAGAGCCCCGGGGCAAGCCGGCGTAGTTCGGGGTCGGGGTACGCGTTAACCAGCCTCTCTTTCAAACTGATGAATGCAGTCATTATTTTTCTCCTCCGTCACTCTTGCAGTGACGAGTCATCACGTCAGTGTCTTACAGCCCAAATGGGGGCCGTACCGATTTCAACCGGTCACGCGCTCTTCCATTACCTGTCTCGCAAGCAGCACCCGGCGCACTGGCTTACTGGCAACCGGGCAGCAGAAAAGAGGCACAACCACGCCGTGATGAATATCCAGATTTGCAGACAATCTGTCAATCAGACATACCTGACTCTTCCAGCTCGACGCTTTCCAAATAATTGATGGCCACCTTGGCCGACAACTCGATGTGTGCTCGGCAAGCTTCTGCCGCCCGAGCACCATCCCTCGACTTGATCGCTGTCACGATTTCCTTGATTTCCTTAACTGAGTGCTGAAGGCGACCGGGCTGGGTCATGGATGTGGCGCGCAACAATGTGATCCGGTTGTGTAACGTGGTCAGCATCTGGACGATGAAAATATTATTGCTACCTTCCATCAGGCAAACGTAAAACTGGGTCTTGGCTTCAATCAACGCATCACGCGCAACCCTCATGCTATCGAGGTCTCGGTCAGGGTATTCCCAATATTGCTGAGCCCGAACCTCAAATACCGCAGCAGCTTCCTCGAGGCGACGGATCTGTGCATCTGTACCCAACAAGGCGAATTCCTGTCCCGAGAAGCTTTCCAGAAGTCCGCGTACCGCGTACAGCTGGCGCGTTTCCTCCAAGGAAATTTTGTTCACGGAAGGTCCCTTGTGGGCGTTGCAGGTAATCAGGCCTTCCGCCTCAAGCTGTCGTAACGCTTCTCTAATGGACGTGCGGCCGACTCCCGTCATCTCGCAAAGCTCACGTTCGATCAGTCGTTGGCCAGGACGAAGCACACCGGACGAGATGGCTTCTCGAATCTTGTCTTCCACTAACAAGCGCAGCGTCGCGCCGCGCTTGGGGATCTGGAGGCTTGACTCACTCATCTATGCTATCTCCCTCATGTCGTTCTCTTTCTACTCAGGGCAATCGTCAATTGAGACCTGACGCAGGTGAAAATGCCTGTCATGAATACCGGGAACCCCCAGAATTACACATCTCACCCATCAGATTGTCTGATTGTATGCGATCAATCCGCTGTACTGCCACAAGACCTGATCCAGGACACGTCGATGCAGAGGGCCGACCGTTGCTCAAACATCGTCACCTGCCTGAAAGCGTTCCGCTCAGGTCCCGATTCATAGGTGAGCCTTCAGCTTAAATCCAGCCAGGAAAGAGTGTTGCGCTACGAGGAAGATTGCCCCTTTGGGGACATCAGAGATACAAGGGATGGGGTTACACTGCGCACGTAAAAAAGCGACGCAAGCCACAGAGCTTGCGTCGCCGTCGTTATTGCTTGCCGTATCAGGCTACTTTATCAACATTGTCACACCCCTCCCCCGCGGATCTGCCACAGGTTCTGGAGTACGGCCATCGACCCGGATAGCCTGGATATCGCCATTGAAGCCCTGGTTAACCAGGTTGTAACCCTTGGCTTCAAGGTCCTTGGCTAATTGCCCGGTGATCGGAGAGTAAGGTTCCCAGAAGATGGTGTTTGCCGGCAGCAACTGGTGCTGAAAGCGCATCATACCCACCGAGTCCTTGAGGGGTATCTTGTAGTCATAGAGGTTGCTGAGCACCTGGAAGATCGAGGTGAAAATCCGCGAGCCACCGGGAGTACCGATCACCAAGGCCACTTTCCCATCCTTCAGGAAAATGCTCGGGGACATCGAGGACAACGGACGTTTATCCGGCGCAATCGAGTTGGAATCGTTGCCGACCACACCTAATTGGTTCGGCACGCCAGCCAGCGCGGAAAAGTCGTCCATCACATCATTGAGCAAAAATCCAGTCTTGCTTGCAACCACACCGGAACCAAAGAAGCCATTCAAGCTGTAGGTGTTGGATACCGCGTTGCCCCATTTGTCGATCACCGAGTAATGGGTGGTTTCCGGTTTTTCCGGAAAAGTCACATTCAGCCCTGCTTTGATACTAGCCGTGTCAGATAGTCCAGAGGGATTGACTTCAGCCGCGCGCCCCGCGATGTATTTTTCGTCCAACAGTTGTTGGACCGGCACCTTGAGGTAGTCAGGGTCCCCCATGTACTGGGCACGATCGGCAAAGACGCGTTTCTCGATCTCGGCGATCAGATGGATGTACTGAGGAGAGTTCACTGCAACGCCCTGAAAGTCTGCCTGACGCGCCTCTTTCATCTTTAACAGCTGAACCAATGCGATCCCGCCGGAGCTGGGAGGTGGTGCGGTGATCACCTGAAACCCATTCCAAGTTGCGACTATCGGCTTACGCCAGACGGCCTTGTACTCCTTGAGGTCAGCTTCGCTGATCAGGCCATCATGCTCAGCCATATCCTCAGCGATCAATTGCGCCGTTCGGCCCGTATAGAAGCCTGCGGCCCCGTGCTTTGCAATACGCTTGAGCACGGCCGCCAGCTCTGGCTGCTTGAACAATTCGCCACTCTTCAGATTACCGAAATACTGGGAAAAGTCGGTTTTTCCCTCGAAGTGGGCTTTGTTTTCATTGACTGCCAGCGTGGCTAGCCTCTCTTCGACCCGAAAGCCTGCCTCGGCATAGCCAATAGCCGGCTCAACCACTGCCTGCCATTTAAGTCGACCGAAACGCCGTTGTGCTTCCCACATTCCGGCAACGGTTCCGGGGACGCCGACCGCCCTGTGTCCTACCACGCTGCTTCGCGGATTGTCGGGTGGCAATACCTTTCCGTGCTCGTCAACGAACATGTCACGGGTTGCCTTGAGCGGAGCGCGCTCACGGTAATCCAGAAAATACGGTTTACCCTTGTAATAAAGGGTCATGAAACCGCCCCCGCCAATATTTCCGGCTTCGGGATAGGTCACGGCCAGCGAAAATGCAACGGCGACTGCCGCGTCAACGGCGTTACCGCCTTTGGCAAAGATGGCATTGGCGGTGTCCGCAGCAAAACGGTCAGGTACGGCAATCGCAGAATGGGTCAACTCAGTGTGTGGGCTCGCCATCACAAGCTGATGGCTACCCATCAACAGAGACGCCACCCACATCACGCATAACAAAGCACAGCGATGTGCCCGGTAGAACAACGAGTCTTTGCACATAAACCACCTGTTTTTTTTATAAATAATGGCAACACATTGGCAACTTCGAGCACACGGTTCTTTGGTTGAACCGTGTGACTCATGGCCTGAATAAACGCAGCACACGAATAGTTATTATCGATATACCAGTCAAAAAAAAGCCCTCGACGCGGTTAACGTGGAAGGCTTTTTTATGTCACTGATTAAGCGTTCTGCTCGACGCCTATAGCACTTTCGCGTACGAGGGGCGCTTTTTCCCACTTGGCGATGACCAAGGGGGCAATTGCATTACCCAGCACGTTCAAGGTGGTGGTGCCGCTGTCGATAATCCTGAAAATACCGGCTATCAACGCGACGCCTTCCAGAGGCAGTCCGGCTGACGCCAGGGTCGCCGACAAAATAATGATGGCAAAACCAGGCACACCCGCAGCACCCTTCGACGTCAACACCATCGTGACCACCAGCAAAATTTGCTGAGTCAGTGACAGATCGATGCCGTAGAGCTGAGCGATAAAGATCGTCGCCACGCCCAGGAAGATGGACGCACCATCCAGGTTGAACGCATACCCCACCGGTACCACGAAGCTGACAATACGTTGAGGAACGCCGTAGTTCTCCAGCTTTTTCATCAATTGCGGCATGACCGCTGCGGAGGCCGCACTGGAGAACGCCAGAATCAGCTCATCCCTGAAGTACTTGATCAACTTGAAGACGTTTTCGCCAATCAGATAGCAAATGCCTCCAAGGACAATCAAGGCAAACGCAATCAGCGCGAGGTAAACCACGCCAATCAACTTGAGCAAAGGCAACAGCGAGGCGAAGCCAAAGGTCGCAACGGTCGAGCCGATCATACCGAATACGCCGATCGGCGCATAAGCCATGACAAACGAGACCACTTTGAACATCGCATCCGATAAGCCTTGAACGACTGAAATGACCGGTGCGCTTTTCTGTTTTGGCAGCGCGTTCAATGCCAACCCCAAGAGGACAGCAAAAAACAGCACTGACAGCAACTTCCCTTCCGACATCGCCACAATCACGTTATCGGGAACAATGTTCTGCAGGATAATAAGCGCGCCTTTTGAGGGCTCCATGTTGACCGTCGATGTACTGTGCGAGATGCCAGCAATTTCAGTGCCTTTACCAGGCTCGAAGAAGTTAGCGAAGCACAGGCCGAGGACAATGGCCAAACTGGTAATTGCAAAAAAGTAAATCAGCGATTTGGCACCCATACGTCCGAAGGACTTGTTATCGCCGCCTCCCGCAATACCGAGAATCATGCAGCAGAAAACAATGGGAACAACAACCATCTTCATCATCTTGATGAAAATGTCGCCAAGGGGTTTAAGAATTTCGGTACTGACCCAGACCTGATTTTGTGGATGGGTATTGAAGTACCAACCGACAAGCACGCCGAGCAAAAGCCCAGCAACAATTCGCCAAACCAATGGGATACGTTTCATGTCTAGCCTTTTTGTTGGAATGAAAGGACTGCTTGAGGGCAGTAGCTAGATTCATGAGCTTCCAGCTCATTAAGGTTTCCTGGCGCCATATTCGTGCGCCAGGTTATTTATTACTTGGCGAAGAGCTGGCTCATATCCTTGAATGCTTTGAACTCAAGCGCGTTACCACACGGGTCGAACAAGAACATCGTGGCTTGCTCACCAACCTGCCCTTTGAATCGAATGTAGGGTTCGATGACAAATTCAGTACCGAAGGACTTCAGGCGCTCGGCCAATGCTTCCCATTGCGCCCATTCCAGAATGATGCCGAAGTGAGGAACCGGTACGTCGTGGCCGTCAACCGGATTGCTGTGAACGCTTTCTTGAGAAGCGGTCTTTGGATGCTCGTGGATGACCAGTTGATGACCATAAAAATCAAAATCGACCCATTGAGTGCTGGAGCGCCCCTCGGAGAGTCCAAACACTTCGCCGTAGAACGTACGCGTAGCGGCCAGGTCGTAAACAGGAATTGCCAGGTGGAAAGGAGAAAGACTCATCAGGACTCCGAATGCAGTTTTTATAGGTTTATGAAGTCGGACAGCACGCTTACTGTCCGACAGCTTCTTTGAAGATGGATTTATGCTAAAGCGGCTCCACCGTAAATAAAATCAATATATATTTTTCATAAGCACAAATTATTTTTATCAATTATTCAACGCAAAATACACCGCTCGTCACAGCGTATCGGAGTACTTATGCCCGGCTTAGAAGGCTCCCGATCTTCCTACTGGTCCCAACCTGCCTGAATAGCGCGGGTGATTTCGTCGACGAATACGCGAGTTTTTGTTGGAACGAGTCGCCCCGGCGGCATCAACGCGTAAACCCCGCCACTCTCCGAGCCCTGCCATTGCGGCAGGACAGGCACAAGTTCACCATTGCGAACCGCGGGCCCCGCTAGCCAATCCGGAGTAAGGATGATGCCGACGCCTTTAGCAGCCGCTTGAAGCAGTGACTCTGAATTGTCCGAAATCAACGGGCCAGTTGGCCGTACCGTCCGGTGCTGACTGCCGTTTTTCAGTACCCAGTCTGGCCAGCTCGAGTGACTACTGAATCCCAGGCAGGCATGTTCAGCCAACGCTTCAGGCGTCTGAGGTTGACCGTACAAAGCGATATAGCTTGGGGATGCATAAAGCAGGTTGCGAAATGGCGCGATCTGCTTGGCGACGAGCGTGCTATCGCGCAACACCCCCACGCGGATAGCCACGTCAAACCCCTCAGCCACTACGTCGACGTAGCGATCAGCAAAACGCGCATCCACTCGGATTTTTGGATACTGTGCGATGAAAGCGGGCAGTAATGGCGCCACCCATCTGCGTCCAAAGGTGACGGGGATCGACACCCTGAGCAATCCCTGAGGACTGGCCGCGAAGTTACTCGCCTCTTGGCCGGCGCTGTCCAGTTCATCCAACAGTGCACGTACACGTTGATAGTAAAGCGTTCCAACTTCAGTCAGAGAGACGCGCCGCGTGGTGCGGGACAACAGTCGAATTCCGAGTCGCTCTTCCAGTTGCCCAATCCTTCGCGAGATGATCGTGGCGTCTCGTCCTATGACCTTGGCCGCATCTGTGAAGCTGAGGGCCTCCACTACCGCCACGAAGGCCGATAGCTCGTCCATGGTCACGCGACCTAACAACTCCTGCATATTATTCATGACGTTTATTCATTCAGACCTGACTTCCCAATACTGTGCGTCTATTAAATGTTTTCGGAAATCAGCTGATCGAAGGACACTCTCATGAAACGTCGAAAGAGTATTGGCGGCGAGCTTCCCTAGCTGAACCAGACATGGAGCTGTCGGCAAGCGAAGCCATAATCGATCACCCCTCAAGTACGCATTGATGTTGCGACCCCAACCCTCGTAGCACCGCAATATCCCTCTTAGGGGGGACGCCGAACAGCCGGCTGTATTCGCGGCTGAACTGGGATTGGCTTTCATAGCCGACCTTGAAAGCCGAACTGGGAACGTCCTGGTGTTCATTGAGCATCAATCGCGTTGCCTCATTCAGTCGCAGCCATTTTTTGGTACTGCAAAGGGCTCATTGCGGTAAGTTGGCGGAAGTGGTGGTGAAAGGTCGAAGTGCTCCTCTGCAGACGGGCTGCAAGGTTATCGACGCGAAGCGCCGAGGTATAATTCAACTTCAGCCAATCGATGGCTTTTGCGATCAGATAACCTTCGCCATCGACAGACGTTTTTTGTCGCAGCCGACTCGCCTGATCACTCTGCAAGAGACGGCAGTGAAGCTCGCGTTGGATCAAGGAAGCAGGACAGGGATGGGCTCCGGCTAATCGAGCAGTGCCAATAAGGGGCATAACCCTGCAAGCCGATGACACTGGCCAACGATGTAAAGTTGATGACTCAACCCTCCCCGCTGGCTTTCAGGTGTGGGTACCCGGGCGTTAGATGCCAGACTTCAAGACCATTGCCAACTTCCGAAAAGACAACAGCAAGACCATCCGAGACGTATGCCGCCAGTTCGTTGCGCTGTGTCAGCAATTGGGATTATTCGGAGAAAATCTGTTCGCCATCGACGGCAAATTCAAAGCAATCAACAATCGCGACCGTAATTTCATCAGCGCTAAACTGAAACGGGGAATGGAAGAAATTGAATCGAGCATCAACCGTTACCTGCTAGCACTCGATGCTGCCGAACAGCAAAAGACCACGTCTTCGGAGCCAAACGCCGTACGGCTGGAGGAGAAAATCGCCAAGCTGAAGACGCAAATAATGGAGCTTCAGGCGATTGAAATCCAGCTTAACTAATCGCCGGGCAAACAGGTCTCACTGACCGATCCAGATGTCAGTTCCATGATGAATCGCGGCACGGGAATCGACGGCTACAACGTGCAGGCAGCGGTCGATACTAGAAGGCATGGCCATGCAAGTTTTGAGTGAAGATGACCGGGTAGAATTAGCAATAATTGCATCGGTATCTATATCCTGCTCCCATCTAAAAGCGGATAACGAGCACTTGCCACAAGTGGATCGTGAATATCGCCCCATAAGCCCCTGGCCAAATCCAGGGGCTCAGAGTCGTTCATCCTTTTTACTTTTTGAACATGTAGGTTTTCGTATTGGTAAATCCAGCTAAGCCTTCAACACCGTTCTCTACTCCAAGGCCAGACAGCTTGTGCCCACCGAAAGGCATGTCGACGCCATGGACATGAATCTCGTTAACCCAAACAGTTCCGGTCTCCATTCGCTTGGCGACAGCAACTGCGGCATCTCGATCTTTGCCCCAGACCGAGCCGCCCAAACCATAGGGTGAGGCATTGACGCGATCGATGACTTCATCGACATCGTCATAAGCAATGACGGGGAGCACCGGGCCGAAAGGTTCTTCCTGGACGATTCGGCTGGACTCAGGCGGGTTGTCCACGATCGTCACGGGAACAAAGTACCCTGACGCACTCGCATCCACGGTACCGCCTACTGCGATCTTGTATCCTTCCGCACGAGTGTCCTGAAGCAGATCCTGCAGCTTTTCATACTGCATTCGGTTCTGAACCGGGCCCAGCTCCGTGTCAGGGCTCATGCCATCACCAACCTTCACCGATTTCGCGTAGTCGACCAGCGCCGCAGTAAATTCGGCGTGGATGCTTGAGTGCACATATAGCCTTTTAACGGCCACACACCACTGCCCCGAGTTTCCAAAAGCTGCCCAGAACAGCGTTTTAACAAGCGGCCGCCAGTCTGCATCCGGAAGTACGATCGCAGCATCGTTACCTCCCAGCTCTAGCGTCAGCCGTTTCAGGTTACTCGCACCACTTGCCATCACTTTTTGCCCGGTCGCGGAAGATCCTGTGAAACTGATCTTTGCGATTGCTGGGTGTTCGGTCATGATCTGGCCAAGATGATTACCGCCTGAAACAATGTTTAGAACCCCTTTGGGGAACACGTTCTGCGCGATCTCACCAATGAGCAGCGAGGTCAGCGGTGTATATGGAGAGGGCTTAACAACCATCGTATTACCGGTCAGCAAGCAAGGCGCAATCTTCCAAAGCGCGAGCAGTACCGGGTAGTTCCAAGGAGTAATTGCACCAACGATCCCCAAAGGGGTGTAGTGAACTTCGACTGTATGCTCAGGCGTATCCTCTATAACACGAGCTGGGAGCTGTCGTTTCGCGATCTCCCGCACCCAACTGATGGCATAATCCACCTCAAAACGAGCTTGACTGTGAAGTGGCTTACCCTGCTCGAAGGTGAGCAATGTGGTCAGTTGCTCTTTACGTTTCTCCAACGAGTCTGCGAACACCTCAATTAGCTCTGCACGCTGCCCCCACGGGGTAATTGACCAGCGCTTGAACGCAGCTGCCGCCGCATTAATCGCATCCTCCAATTGCTCTACCGAAGCATCAGGTGCTTTGTATATGACCTGACCCGTTGCTGGGTTAAAAACATCGAAGGTCTTTTCTGAGCTGACCAATTGGCCGTTCACAGACAAGTAATAATTCTCGGGCAAACCCAGGTCTTTCAATGTTACAGCTTGCTGATTCGTGATCATGACTGCCTTCTTCGCATGTTGTCTTTATACGATGCCTACCATCAAGACCACGAAGTGCCTGGCTCGACACTCACTGACTATCCGTAGGCGACATGAACTCTGCATTAGCGAGGCCTGAGGTATTTTTCCTGCCGGCCCTACCGAGGCTGTTGGGCTCTAACAACGAACCAACTATCGAGCTCAATAGCTCTTACATTCCCTTGGCGTAACATGTAACACCCAATCGCGCTGTCCAAGCTTGAGCGTCATCAAGATAGAGCTCCGCTGTCGGATTCAGCTCGGACGTATCGTCCAGCGTACCAGCCTTGATGAAAGCCAAGCCTGGAATAGAGTCGCAGCGACTGACGATGGGTGATCCGCAACGAGTGCAGAAGCTTCGCTGAACGGGCTGACCGCTGTCACCCTGTGTTATGAAAGTACCCAGCGTTTCCCCGAGAACTTTCAGCTCTGGATCTTGGACACCCACCACCAAGGATGCATAGCTGCCCGTCTGGCGTTGACATGTCTTGCAGTGACAGACTGCCGTTAGCGCCGGCTGACCATCAAAGCTGTAGGAAACTCCGCCGCAATTACAATGCCCTGTCAATTTCACTTTAATCACCATTAGTCTTATATAAAACTTAATGCTCCATAGCTCCTTGGAATTCTTCCCAAGGAGCTACCTAGTGCACAATCAAAGTATCAATCGTAGAGATGGAAAAGTTTCGAGACCACCTTCCATTTCCCGTCTACTTTGAGCAGCGAGTGATAATCAGTATAGTTTCCACCATCGGCTGCGTGCTCAAGCTCAATTCGCACAACTGCCGTGGTTGGAGTCATCGCCAGGACGTCGATTCTGGACTTCATATCCGGGCCAGCGCCAAACTGCTCCACGTATCCGTTAAGATTATTAATACTGCCTCCAAGAAGATCACCTTTAAAGAAACCGTACATGATTGCATCTTCATGGAAGGTTCTCATAATGGTGTCGAAATTACCCTTCTCCAATCCCTCTACGTAGCCATCGATAATAGCGGCCAATACTTCTTCATAGTCACTGATAGCATTGATATTTTTGTTGTAAGACATTATATAGCTCCCGCTTTATGGTGTGAGGTATTCGGATATTAGCCGTGCCATGGATATCTCAAAGGATGCTTAAAGGTCTTAGCCCTTGAAATATCCACCATCTAAAACAGTCAATTTTTCTGGAAAACTTCAATCTGTTCAACAGACCAAGCCAGTGTCAGATGGTTAACTCAGCCTAGCCCGATCACAATCCCTTAGCAACGGTCTAGAATTTTTCAAATGAGCCCATAAATTTAAGAGACTCTACTCGAAAACGCCTCCAAAGCCCCATTCTAGAGAGGTCAGAGAGATTCTCTCTCTCTTTGTATTTCTGATTTCACAATGGAGGCTTTAGAAAATACTAACGCCATTTATAACCTGGACATCGGAATCCAGCGTGCTAATAAGGGTTCGCCATAACGGATAAAGCTAACAATCCTCGCCATACGACTTACAGATTCTTAAGCGCATACGACCGGTACTCAGCAGATCACCTAAGAATTTCAAGTCTCAACAAGTAATTCTCAACGAACGACGGAGTTAATTGTCGATGCAAGCTTTCATCAAAAAGCAAAAGCCGGACATCCCTCACTGTTTGTGACTAAGCATCAAAGAAAAAAACAGTCGCTCAGTTGCGGATCTCCGCATGGAGTTCAATTATTACTCATGCCGACGCTTCATCAGCACGCATGATGATACGCGACAGAGAGAGAAACATCCGCCTGCTCGGCTTTAGTGCTTCAATTCATATCAAAAGGCACGCAACAACACCAACAATCAGAACACAATCAGGTCACGCAACCCTGTGCCGCTAGCAAGTCGGTCAAATCCACTATTGATATCTTTGAGCATCAATTTTTCCCCGACCAAGCGATTGACAGGTAATTTTCCTGCCTTGAACAAACCAATATATCGAGGAATATCACGAACAGGAACGCACGAGCCAATATAGCTTCCTTTGATAGTGCGCTCTTCGGCTGTAATTGACAGTTGATTGAGCGCCCAAGTCTCTTGTGGATGAGGCAGGCCAGCGGTCACAGTGGTGCCACCTCGACGAGTCGCTTGGTAAGCCAACTGCATAGCCGCCACGGAGCCCGCAAACTCAAAGGAGAAATCGGCCCCGCCTCGGGTGAACTCCTTAATCTTCTCTACAGCATCGGCATCCCTAGCGTTCACCACAAACGATGCGCCAAGCTGCAAAGCTAAATCTAGCTTGCTCTGATGTACATCAACTGCCACTACCGGATTGGCACCGGAAGCGAGAGCTCCCAACAGAGCGCTCAGGCCAACACCCCCCAAACCAACAATTAGCGCTGAAGCGCCAGGGCGTACCTGCCCTGTGTTCACCACTGCCCCCACTCCAGTGAGCACTGCACAACCGAAGATTGCGGCTTCGATAAGATCTATGTCGTCATCGATCGGTATACATGATTGCGCAGAAACGACAGCATGATCAGAAAATGCTGATACTCCGCAATGGTGGTTGATCCGCTCTTGGGCAGAACTAAGACGCCAGCCACCACCGAGCATTTCACCACCAGCGTTGGCAGTATTTGCGGGGTCACACAGAGCTGGTCGTCCTTCCATGCAGGATAGGCAATGCCCACAGCTGGGAACAAATACTAAAGCGACCTTCTGCCCAACCCTGACACTACTCACCCCAAGACCAATCTCAACAATCTCCGCGCTTGCCTCATGCCCGAGCGCGATGGGTAGAGGACGCGGACGCACGCCTGTAATCACCGAAAGATCAGAATGACATAACCCTGCGGCGATAATCCTAACGAGCACCTCACCCGAGCCTGGAGGCGCAAGCTCCAACTCCTCAATTAGGAGCGGCTTACTTTCTGCAAAGGGCATCGACGCACCCATTTCACGAAGTACGGCTGAACGAATTTTCATTGCTTTTCTCCCATTCCGAGATCAGCTATCGAGTTCTATCAGCGCTGGAGCCCGCATGCAGAACTGACCATTAGCAGATGAAGCTTAGCGCTCCCAGGGACGCACCTAGTCAGAGTCACCTAAATGAACAGCAAAGGAAGCACCAAACTGCCGCATGGGCATCGCGAAAAATAGACGACACGTTCGAAAACCCGTTCTCAAGCTCCCAGAAAGGTAACGATCAGGAGGGATTCATTGATTTTTGGGTGCCTCGAAAACTCCTGAGGGTGCCTAGGTTGAAAGCTCCCGTCTCTAATGAATCATTCGTAAAGGCTTAAATGCTCCCAAGCTGATGTGACGTTTAGTCCGCCCTAGCAACACCGATCACCGATCACACAGAGTGCTCCAATGCACAAGCTAATGGCGTTCATTTTCAATTAAAGCAGGGTTATGTAATTGCTAATTCCTTTAATGGTGAGTCGAAGGCAACCTGCCTTTCATCACACCACAAAAACAAGAACCGACCGAGGTGTCCCACGTTGGTGAGAACGAAGCTGAATACCATTCGTTTGAGAATATTCGCCACCATGATCGCGGGATTATCCCCTCTTCTGGCTTACGCAGGGCCCGAAATGGCCGCGACGGCGAAGGACGAAATTATTGCCAAAACCGTCATGGATACGGCATCTAGCAATCATGCGACCGAGGTCTCTTGGCCCTTAAGAACTCAACATAACCAATTTTCGGTATGTCATTACGGCCAACCTCTTCCTTTTCATCAACTTGAACATACGCGGAGAAGCACATGCCTCAATTAAAAAATAAAGTCACTATCGTCACAGGTGCTGCTAGCGGTTTTGGTGCTTGCATTGCACGTCAGTACATCGCTGAAGGTGCAAAAGTTGTCCTAGCCGACATTAATTTCGAAGCTGCTAGCAAGCTTGCCGATGAACTAGGCCCTAACGCTATTGCCGCTGCTTGTGATGTTACCAATGCTGACCAAGTGCTTGCCGCCGTTACATTGTGCGTAAAGACCTTTGGTGTACCTGATGTAGTAGTGAACAACGCCGGCATCACTCATCGTAATCAACCACTGCTGGACGTGGATGAGAAGACGTTCGATCGCGTCTTTGCGGTGAATGTGAAATCTATTTTCCACATGGTCAAGGCCGTTGTTCCGCTTATGCGCGAGCGCAAATCGGGCTCCATCATCAATGTCGGTTCTGTGGCCGGCATCCGTCCCCGTCCTGGATTGACTTGGTACAACAGTTCAAAAGGTGCTGTAAATCTGCTGTCGAAATCTTTGGCCGTTGAACTTGGCCCAGACGGAATTCGCGTTAACAACATCTGCCCTGTTATAGGGGAGACAGCCATGCTTGAAGATTTTTTAGGAATGCCTGATACCCCAGAAAATCGCCAAAAATTCTTGGCCACCATTCCTCTTGGACGCCTGTCAAAGCCATCAGATGTTGCAGCTGTTGCTGTGTTCCTAGCAACAGACGCCGCTGAATTTCTGAATGGTGTGGAATTGCCAGTAGACGGTGGTCGAATCATCTGATGAGTTAAAATTTTTGCCCCTTCTCGCGCCAAAAAACGGCTGGTTCGAGCGGGGGCTTTTTTTACTAGCATTTAATGACCAGTCTGGCCATGACCTAGTCATTAGTTTCAAAAAAACCTTCAGGGCTATAAAAACAGAACTAATATTGAAAAGTTAAGTATTAATCCTTCGGAGTTTTACTTAGGAGCATCAGGTTTCAGCAACCGAATTAAGCTTCTTACACAACCTGGCAATGCGTCCAGTTCGCGAACCAATATACTCCTCTCTCTGACTGCCCAAGGCTCGTCAAGCTGCACGACTGATATCTGCATCGTCTTCTTGTGTCGCAGCGCGGAGGACTCCGGAATGACGCCAATCCCCACACCCGCCTCAACCATTCGACAGATAGACTCAAAACTCGAAACTTGGATTCGCCAAGATAGACTTTTACCTAGCTTCTCGGCCTGGTCTCTCATGAATTCTTGGAGTGTACTACCCTCTTGTAGCCCAACGTGAGAATAGGACATTGTGCTAATCAGTTTTTGAGGGGTAGGGAGGTCTAACTTATGGCCAACCGGGACAACAAGTACCAACCTATCCGTACTGAAATGGATCACTTCCAGATCTGCAGAAGCAACAGGCCCCGCAATAATTCCCAGATCCGTCGCCCCTTCAACAACACCCCTGACAATTTCCTTAGATGGCCTCTCTTGCAAATCCACTGTTACACCCGGGTTCTTGGCAAGGAAACCAGCCAGCAATTCAGGCAAGAACTCGGTGACGGCGGTTGTATTTGCGAAAATTCTTATATGCCCTGAAGATTCCGCACCGAACTCGGCAAATTCGGTTTTTAGATACGCCATCTGCCGCATGACAAGACGCGCATGTTTAAGCAGTCGGGCTCCAGACTCGGTCAGTTCCACCCCGCGACTATCCCTGTAGAGCAGATGCGTATTGAGTTGGGCCTCAAGTGCTTTGATCCTCACGCTAGCCGCAGCCGGAGAGATGAACGCCCGCTTTGCTCCTTGCGTAAGACTGGGTGCTTCGGCGATGTGGATGAAAAGCTCTAAGTCTTTGAAGTCTATGTGCATTGATAGCGACCTGCAGGCTTTGGGTGTTAGCTCACTGCTAACGGCGGCTTTAGAAAACGCAAATATACAGAACACCAAGAGCGTCTCATGATCGGAACTCAAGAACAACGCCAGTTCTGAATTTTCCTGAATTTTATTATTTATTGCTCATACGTTGCTGATTCAACGAACACATTACAAAAACTCAATTTAGCACTGACCCACGGTCTTTGACGGAGCATGAACGTGACTGAACTCCGAGCTTCTCCCCGCCCGCTCGATGGCATTACCGTCATCAGTCTTGAGCACGCTATTGCTGCACCATTTTGTACACGTCAACTGGCTGATCTAGGTGCTCGCGTTATTAAAATTGAGCGCACAAAGGTTGGCGATTTTGCTCGTGCTTATGACACTCGTACAAATGGTCTCGCGTCCCACTTTGTTTGGACAAATCGCTCTAAGGAAAGCCTAGCTCTCGATATCAAAAAACCAGGGGCTGATGCCATCGTAGATGCGCTGCTAGCCAAAGCAGACGTGCTGGTTCAAAACCTCGCCCCCGGCGCCACCGCACGCATGGGGCTATCTTTCGAAGCGCTGCATAGCCGATTCCCCAAACTTATCGTTTGTGATATTTCGGGATACGGAGAGGGTGGGCCCTACGAGAAGAAAAAAGCCTATGACCTGTTGATCCAGAGTGAGGGTGGGTTCCTGTCAGTGACTGGCGGCCCAGGGGACGATGAGATTGCAAAGGCAGGCTGCTCAATCGCTGATATCGCCGCAGGCATGTACGCCTACAGCGGGATTCTCTCGGCCTTGCACCTGCGCGAAAAAACGGGTGTCGGAAGCCGCATTGACGTAAGCATGCTGGAAAGCTTGGTCGAGTGGATGGGGTACCCCCTCTACTATGCATTTGATGGTGCGCCACCTCCACCCCGCGCAGGCGCTGCACACTCGACGATTTACCCCTATGGGCCATTCCCTGCGAGCCAGGGTGAAACGGTAATGCTCGGTTTGCAAAATGAACGCGAATGGGCACTGTTTTGCGAGAAAGTCTTAGAAGTGCCAGAACTTCTCGAAGATTTTCGCTTCAACTCCAACGCCAACCGCTCGATGAATCGAGAGGCACTCCGGGCAATCATTGTCGAGAAGTTCGCCGCACTTGGAACCGAAACAGTGATTTCACGAATGGATAACGCCCCCATTGCCAACGCAAAGGTCAACACGATGCAACAGGTCTGGGAGCATCCTCAATTAAAGGCGCGTGAGCGCTGGGTTGATGTGGACAGCCCCATGGGGAAAATCCCCGCCCTCCTGCCCCCTGCGGCAAACAAAGCTTATAAGCCTAGGATGGATGCGATCCCAGGCCTAGGACAACACAACGATTCGATCTTGGCTGAGCTTGGTTATTCTAAACAAGACATCGCCCAACTCAGGGAAGCAGGCGCGTTATGAGCAAGCAAATCATCCGCCCTGTAAGAAGCGCGCTGTTTGTACCCGGTAATCGTCCGGAGCGATTTAGCAAAGCTCTAGCCAGCGGTGCAGACAAGGTCATCGTTGACTTTGAGGATTCCGTAGATGAGTCCCAGAAACAGGTGGCTCGTGAAAACCTCAAAGCTTTTCTTGCCAACAACCCCACTGCAGTCGTGGTGGTTCGCATCAATGCGGCAGCACATCCGGAACACGAAGCAGACATAGCCTTCTGCGCATCTCTCCCTCAGGTTGAGGCAGTGCTACTCCCGAAAGCAGAGAGCCGCGAGCAGGTAGACCGAGTGGGTCGAACGGGCAAGCGTGTATGGGCGCTCATCGAGAGTCTGGCAGGCCTAGACCACATCGCCGAAATTGCCAAGGGTGTCAATGTCGAGCGCCTGACATACGGAGCCTTGGATCTTGGCGTTGATCTAGGACTCAAGGCAACCAGCGCGGCAGCGCAGCGAATGTTTGATCAAGTGCGTTTTACCATCGTACTGGCGTCAACCCGATCCAAGCTTGCGTCTCCCCTGGAGACGGTCTTCCCCGATATCGCCAATGCTGCCGAACTGAAGACCTTCGCTCGAAATGCACTGGAGATGGGGATGGGGGGAATGCTATGTATCCATCCCTCACAAGCCACCACTGCCAATGAGGCTTTCTCGCCATCAATGGACGAAATCGAGTGGGCTAAGAAGGTGATTTCTGCATCCAAGGACTCGCCCGGTGCTTTCAGCTTGGAAGGAAAGATGGTCGACGCCCCAGTGATCGCACTGGCCCACAAGATATTGTGTCACGTAGGCAGCGTCTCTTGAGTTCAATCATCGAGGGCAAACTGCCCTCGCTCCAGATCGTTGAGCATGGCGGCTCCACAGGATGTTTATCCAGCCCCGAAGGAAGTGAGTTGGAGTTGGACTTCGACGGACGCTGATCGAGAGGCTGACACGATTGGATGATCGTCCCTCAAAACACATGGACGGAAGTCTCAGATTCATCGTCACGACTGTATTGCAGGACGCCATCCACTTTCGCATCTCAAATTCGAGCTGGATCCAGACGTCAGCTACATCAATCAGCTATCGACTCAGATGAACGCTCGCAGCATCTTTGCGACCATCAGGCTATGTAAACCAGAACCTAAACGTATCCTTCATCGAGGCAAATAAAAATGATGGAAAACACCAAAGTCGTTTTTTCCCCTTTCGACGGTTCTCTCGTCGGCCACGCCAATACGTCCTCCGAGGCTGAAGTCGAGAAAGCCCTGAGCGTCGCATACGAGATCTTCCGTGATCGCAAGCAGTGGCTTTCTAAGCCCAAGCGCATCGAAATCCTCAAGCGAACGGCTGAACTCATTAACGAGCGCAAAGTGGCGATCGCCACCCAAGCCGCCCGAGAAGGTGGCAAACCGCTCAAGGACTCCATCACTGAGGTGGAGCGTGGGATCGACGGAATCCACAGTTGCATCGAAGTCCTGCGCTCAGACGCAGGCAGCGTCATCCCTATGGGCTTGAACGCTACTTCGAGCGGCCGCGTAGCCTTCACTCAATATGAGCCTATTGGTGTTGTGGCTGCAGTATCGGCGTTCAACCACCCGTTCAACCTGATCATCCACCAGGTAATCCCAGCCATCGCCGTCAGCGCGCCCGTGATCGTAAAGCCTGCCGGCAACACTCCGCTGAGCTGCAAGGTGCTCCTCGATATCTTGGCCGAAAGTGGTCTGCCCACCGGCTGGGCGCAGATGGTGCTCCCGACGGATAACCAGATCACTACCAATCTTGTATCTGACCCCCGAATAGGATTCTTCACCTTCATCGGCTCCGCAGCTGTCGGATGGATGCTTCGTTCGAAGCTTGCTCCTGGCACCCGCTGTGCACTGGAGCACGGAGGTGTGGCACCAGTGATCATCGCAGCTGATGCCGACCTAGATGACGCGCTGCCTCGGGTTGCCCGTGGTGGTTTCTGGCACGCAGGTCAAGCCTGCGTCGGCGTGCAACGAATTTTCTGCCATAGCAGCATCGCCGAAGAAGTCGCGGAAAGGTTAGGCAGACTCGGAGACGCTATGGTCGTTGGTGACCCTTGCGAGATGACCACTGATATCGGCCCGCTAATTAGCGAGCGGGAAGTGCACCGCGTGGCTCAGTGGGTAGATGACGCGATAGCGGGTGGTGCAGAGCTAGTCTCCGGCGGTCGAACGTTGAAGAACAACTGTTACGCTCCAACCGTGCTTTTGAACCCTCACATCACATCCGATGTAATGCAGAAGGAAATATTTGGCCCCGTCGTGGCTGTGTACGCTTTCGATGACCTGGACGCTGCGCTTGAGCTAGCCAATGCACTACCCTTTGCATTCCAAGCAGCGGTCTTTACGCAGAACTTGGATATAGCAATGCACTGCTACCAAAATTTCGACGCTACTGCCGTAATGATTAACGAAAACACCTTGTTCCGAGTGGATTGGATGCCTTTTGCCGGCGCACGACTTTCTGGACATGGTGTTGGAGGTATTTCCTACACAATGGAAGAAATGCAGATAAAGAAAATGATGGTTTGGCGATCTAAGGCTATTCAGTAACGGCCACATAGAGCTCGACTTCAACTCTTACTGTGTAGCAAAATCTGGTTAACCAGCCAGGTTTTGCTACACAAGACTTCTCATTAAAAATGAGAAGTCCATTAAGCCCATTAATCACTGCGACTTGCTACACATTACTCACCTCAAACTGCCCAACCAGCTTTTGCAGCTTATTGGCGTTGAGCCTCACCGTTTCCGCACTGCTTTGCACCACAACCACAGTCTGGCGCATCTCAGAGGACGACTGCTCGACCTGCTTAATCGTCTTACCGTAGTCGAGGCTGCGCTTGTTGAGCTTCTGAATGACCGTGAACATGCTTTCCACTGCATGATGCAGTTGTACGTTTTCCGAGGATGCTTCTTCGGCCAGACGCAGGCTGTTATCGACGTCCTTGACCCCTTCCTCCATGAAGCTGACGGCTTTTTGCGTTTCGGTCTGCAGGCCTTCGACCATCTGCCGAATGTCGTCTGCTGCCCGTGATGTCCGCGATGCGAGACTGCGAACCTCGTCGGCGACCACTGCAAAGCCACGACCATGCTCTCCCGCACGAGCGGCCTCAATGGCGGCGTTGAGTGCCAGCAGATTGGTTTGGTTGGTGATGTCGCTGATCATACCGGTGATATTACTGATCTGTGCCATACGAGTATCAAGCAACTGCACGCTGGAGGACGAGCGCTCGACTACATCCCGAATCGAATGCGCCCCCTCTTGCACCGCGAGAAACTGCTCCCGTGCGCGCGCAACCACTTCATCCATTGCATGCTTCATTGCTTCAGCACTGACTGAGGCTTGCTGGATCTCGCTCAACTGGTCTTCGACAATGATCATCATGTGATGCACTGCTTCTGCGACCTCATTTGAAGTGAGGCTTGCTTCCTGGCTACGACCAAGCATCAATTGATTGGTCTTGCCGACATTGCGACTGGCCTTCACCACCTGTCCAACCACAGAGTCAAGGCGATCGATAAAGCTATTGATCCAGCGGCCCATGTCGCCAGTCTCGTCGTTGGCCATACGTGAGGTATCGAGGCGCTGGCGAAGATTGCCTTCGCCCTCTGCAATAGTTCTAATCACACCCGTCAGTTCGTTCATCCTTGCAGCCAAACGCTTTGGCCCTAGCAAGCTGAACAGAACGGTGGCGAAGACCAAGCTCAAGATCTCGATACCATTGATTACCCCCTGCTCCAAGCCACTGTATTGCTGGACTATGAAATTGCAGGCGAGTAGGCCTGTCAGGGTGGAGAGATAAGGCTTCATCAAGCTGTAGCTGAGAGAGCGCCGACTATAAACCTCTTTCAGATCGGCCTCGCACATCATGCCCCAGCGATCAGGTGACCCAGGCAATTGGAAGGTGACACCCTTACCAACCACGGGGATGTGTCGGTAGTCCGAATAGCCGGGATAGGTGACAAACAGATTAGAGCCGGTGCGGATGGTTTCACGTACACCGGGATGCAGTTGCTGGGTCGCTGGGTCGGTGAAACGCAGCTCAAGTTCAGTGTGCCGCTGGATCTGCACGGTTTTCCAAGGCGTGTATACGCCGCTTTTGAGATTCTCCCCATGGTTGAACGTACCATCCTCAAAGCGTGAACGCGACAACGCGGTTCCCGGCTGGATAGCGGGATCAAAGCGTGACTGAGCCATGAACAAATAGTTATCACCCGACTCGGCAAAAATATGACCGGCCTCACGTTGGATAAGATCGCCCAGAACATCGTTTGGCACACGGCCGCACAGGCAACCCTGGATTTTTCCGGCTACCTTCAAGGGCTGATAGAACATCAGGGTTACTTCATCGTGGAAGCGCGACGATGATGGGCCTATTTGCAAGGTCAAAGGGTCACTATGGGGGCCGTGAAGAAACGGAGCCTTCAACCCGTCGGCTAGCGCTTCAGATGGACTAGATTGACTTTTAACTCGCCCACTCCAAGTCGAGACAATGACAGTGCCGATTGCATCGACTACAAACAACTCCGAAAAATCTTCAGCCTGGCTTAGTTTATCCAGCAGTGAACTGTTGTCGATATGCGCGAAATCACGGCTGAGATTTTCAGCCAGTTCTGCCAGGTGCCCCCACTGCTCGCGAGTCCAATTTTGCAGCAACTGCACGCGAGTTTCAGCAATTGCTTCGAACGTTTGTTCCATCACCGGATAAGCCGACTTATTGAGACGGCACGACCAACTCATGGCTATTTTCCCGGTTTTACCAAACCAAGGTAACCAGTGTTTTTCGTCAAAGGATAACTGCATGGAATTGCTTGATAGCGACATTTACTTCCCCAACTGCGAGATTAACCCGATTGTTTGCTGACTAGCTTCAGCTCCCGCATCAGGCTGCGAACTTTACTCGTCAACCCTGGATGAATTGCTGGCTTCGGTATAGCTGCAGCCTTGATCCAAAAAAAGTTTCGCAGCTTCGCATTAAAACTCAGCGAAAAAAAGAACGATATTCTTTAGTCATCAGAGCCACTACCTGACGAACACGCTCTCCTAAATCAGTGTCCGAATTGATTAGTCCACTACAAGCCTTTCGAGTACATCGACATGCTCTATAATCTGAAATACCGTCATGACTTCAACAATCAGTTGTCACCGACAGTGCTCGTAGAGTGTTATGTCATTAGATTACAGAGCATCCGGGGGCGATTCACCCGTCATAGTAAAAAGGGTCGAACTGCAGGCGTCATGGAAATTTTAAGGCCATCCTGAATCTCATGAATGCCTCCGCCAACCGAAACCTCGTAAAACATTAACCATTCAACCTAACGACGGAGGCTGACCCGTCCACCTAAACAGGTCAGCCTCTACCCGGCATTAACATTAGAGCATTACTTCAAGCCTTCAGCTAAAGCAGCCAGCCCGTAGTAAAAAACCAAGCTACTAAGCTACCTGTCTTAGCAATTCAAATCTATGTGGAGCCACTACCTTTATAATCATAGCCCCCGCACAACCGAGCAAGAACGACACAGCAACAATCGTTTCCAATATAGATGATGCGGTATTTGCGTTATCACCACCTACAAGAGAAGGAAGATTTTGCAGTGCAATCACCAAACAAAAAACCAAGCCTGCCAATCCGCCTATCGGTGCAATAACCGTGCTCCAAGTCGAGTGTTTTTCACTGTCCCTGCGGAAGAAGAGGATAACAGACAAGCACGTTAATGAAAGAATGGCCATATACCCCAATGTTCCCGCAGTTCCACCCCACGCGTAAATTTGAGTAACCGGATCCATACCGATAGCAGCACAAAGGGCAACAGCCACAACCGAGAGAGCGGTTTGCAAAAGGGAAGAGACAAACGGCGACCCGTGTTTATCATGGATACTGCTCACCCAGGAGTGGAGTACCCCGAAACGACCCAGCACATACTGGTATCTAACGACAATATTATGAAGTGACAGTATGCAGGCAAACAGGCTAGTAATTAACAGAACCTGCATCACATCGACGAACACCTTATTAGTATATTTTTCGGCCATGACAAGGTACAAATCACCGGGATGATCTGTAGCCATTTTTACGACTTCAGAGACACCTATGCCATTAACCTCACACCACATTGACAATGTATAAAAAGCCCCAACCAAAAACACAGATATATATGTAGCCCTTGGTATGGTTACATCTGGATTCACAGCCTCCTCTCGGTATACCACAGTCGACTCAAACCCGATAAAACAGTAAATCGCAAACAAAATCCCAAGACCAGGAGATCCCGATACTATCGTGTTGTAGGAGAAAGGCTGAAATGATTCGGCCGTTATATTTCCTTGCCAAAAAATGGCAGAATTCACAGCCAGGACGATGATAATTTCGAGTACAAGGGCGACACCCAAAAACTTAGAGCCTAGTTCAATTTTTTGATATCCCAAGCATCCTACAATGCCTACTACCGCCAATGTCAAAATCCACCAAGGCACTGTTACTCCTACAAGGCCTGAGACAAACTGAGATATAGCAAACCCAACATAAGACTCCAAAGCAATCAATATCATAAAATACGATATGACAGCCATGGTTGCCGAACCGAGCCCCACTGATCGCCCTAATCCTTTCTGAATGTAGGCATAAAATGCGCCTGCATTGGTAATGTACTTAGACATGTAAACAAAACCAACGCTGAACAGGAACATAATCAGTGTCGCGAACATCGCGTCAAAAGGTGCAGCTGCACCGTTTCCCATCGAAATAATCAGCGGAGTATTTGCAACCATCACTGTCAGGGGCGCCGCAGTTGCAACAACCATCAATACAATAGACCCGACCCCCAAGGAACCGGATAACCCTTTTTTCGTTTGGAGCGATTCACTCTCTGAGCCTTGCATTGGAGCACCTCTATATTATTGTTGTTAACGATCTCATCCTCGACAGCCCCTGATTAAAGGCATGTCACTTAGAGCGACATACTTCACGCTTCCAAACGTTTTTTTCGACGATAGACCACGGGCGATCTGACCAGAACTTTACAAAGATCTAGTGATGCCTCATTTTCTCGACTCTTTAAACTTGAATATTTAAAGACTGAACCCCGTTCAAATTTTACGCAATTCGTATTTATCAGACCCAGCGTTAGTTTTCGATTAACAGCAAGCTCCCCCCCTTGCTGAATCGCTCTAATCCAAGGTTTTTGGCGTAGTAGCTTTAGATTTTGGGCGCAAAAAGAGCGTCTAAAGCCCCTCTATTTTTGACGGAAGAGAGGTTGTTTGGGGTAGAGACGATGTTTGGGATCAGTTCCAGTGCCCGAGCGAGACGCATAAAAGTCCGATGCCAGTACAGGCATTGGGCTTGGATTTCTTGTGGCCAATCCCCAGTTCGGCGAACAATACGACGTATGAAGCTCTCCGCAATGTCAGCCCCTTGCTCGCCTCCCGAACCGGCCTGGATACTGCAGAAGATTCAATGACGATAGTCGCGGCAAAAATCGCCGAGCTAGTCGCGCTCTAGTTTTATCGTGCACCCAGAGTCGCCATTCGTTTGCGGCTGTTCGAAAAAAGTACACTCTATCCCTTCGGTCAAACAGACCTGCCTCCGGCATGCCTGTTTAGCGTTGGCTAAGCGTCCGATTTTGGCCGATTTTGTTGAAAAAGTCGGTCATCAGAAACGGCCTGATCATTGAACGGTGAAAGCGCTTTTTTACACGCTGCTAAGTGAAATTTGCTTTGGAAGCCTCTTCCGAAAGTGAAGATTTCAATCTCGGACGCGCACTTTTCAGCTGCGCAAACCATGGCACAGTGCGTCTATGACGAAGCGGCAATCGCTGACGGATCCTCAAGCCCGCTGGACCGCAACTCCAGGTGGCTCGGCGTTCTACGCCTATTCCACGAACTATCCGATCGATACCGAGTACGGCGTCATCGTGCGTGTGGAACCCACACCGGCTCATCGGACATCCGAGGTCGAGAGCACCAAGACCATGATCGACCGCGTCGAAGCGCAGTTCGACATCAAGCCGGAACGCCTGATTGGCGACACCGCTTACGGAACCGCGCCAATGCTGGCCTGGATGGTGGAGGAGAAAGACATCGAGCCGCATGTGCCATGTGTGGGACAAAACCGAGCGCAAAAATGAAAGCTTTTCGAGCAACGACTTCCTCTGGAATGATGAGGCTGAGGAATATCGCTACCCAGCCGGCAACGCATTGCGCAGCGAACGGCGAGCCTTCAAGAATGAGCGTTCGCACGTCACCAAAGCCAACACCATCATCTTCCGATCCCGGCAAACCGACTGCGCGAGCTGCCCGATGAAAGCCCAGTGCTGCCCGCACCGAACACTACGTTTCGTAAGATCGCTCGCAGCGTCCATGAAGCCGCGCGGGATGTGACTCGGCGCATCGCCGCAACGCCGACGTATCAGCGCTCTCGCCATGAACGTAAGAAGGTCGAAATGTTGTTTGCCCACCTCAAGCGCATTCTGAAATTGGATCGCTTGCGACTACGTGGCATGTGTGGCGCGACCGATGAGTTCACGCTGGCCACCACGGTGCAGAACCTGCGCCGGCTGGCCAAACTTTTACCGCAAGGGCCATCGGTCACGGGATAGGTGCGCCTGCACCAAGCAAAAAACCTCAACTTAACCCAATAAGTGAACAGCTTCACCGCGACGGGCGACTGCCCTGACTTCGCTCGATATCCAGGTCCTTATCAGCCCGACATTTTGCTCTGTTCAGCCTCCGGGGGTGATGGCAGTTCTGAGTTCTCAAAGCCACTTCCGTGATCAGGAGTAACGTATGAGAATTGGCATTATCGGTTCTGGCGCCCTCGGCTCCAGCGTTGCACGGGCACTAGCGAAAAAAGGCATCGCTGCCACTATTTCAAACAGTCGTGGCCCGGAGTCGCTCGCATCCCTGGTTGAAGAACTCGGGCCCTCCATCAAGGCTGGTAGCCAATGCCGTATGGCCTATTTTTTATACCGTTGCATCTGACTCAGCCGAGCCTGGGGCAACACCCACCGCGAACAGAATCATCACGACCGCAATGTTCGCGAGTGATGGGCTTGCGCCGGTGATCATGGCCACGATTATTAGCCTGGGCGGTGGCTGGCATAGTCTTTCTTCATGGCTGGCTGTGCATTGGCTGGAGTGGTGTTGCAACTGTGCACCAGCAAACCTCTTGAGAAATTGCACCCTACTTGACCACCCGTTTGCATTGCATATGACCACCCATTTGCATTGGACCTGACCAGCTGTTTGCATGGGACTTGACCAGATGCTTTAAATGGATTCCTCAGAGTATGAGAATTTTGCTCTCGGCCATTTTCAGATCACAGTTGGGTAACTGCACGGACTTGCCCTCCCATGTGCATTCGACCTGACCAGTCATGTGCACCGTAATTGACCAGCAAAATTCGTGGAGACATGACCGGCAGAGAACGGCCAGAAGAGGACGTCTAGACTATGGAAAATAAATCTGTCCCCATCTGCTACGCACTGAATCCAAGCGATTTGCCACAACTCAACTCGACGTGGCGTTTGTCACTGATCCACTTCGGACCTATCTTAGGCGCACGATCAGGATTAAGTGCGGAGCGCCGGCATGGAAGATAGAGAGCAGCTGTACGCCTTGTTGGCCCAAAAAGACTGGGAGGCGATTGGTAAAATCATCTACAAGAACAAGAAGGCGAGGACGCAAGACCCCTTTTTGTCCCAGGTTACTACCTTCTTTGAGGCTGAGTTTTTTACCTTCGCAGAGCCTTTGCCGGCTGCTGCGCGCGCAAAGCAGTTTGAGTTCACTAACTTGATTATCGAACTAGGTCAGCACGGCTTTAGCCAGGCCTTTGTGGATCGTTTTGTGGATGAGCGTTTGAAGCTAATGCAGGAAACCAAGCACTCTGCACTACTCAACTACGCCCAGTCGTATCAACACCGCCCCTTGGCCAAGCAGATCATTCAGTCTTTTTTGCAGACAAAACCAGAAACGGTTGCCGCCAGCCTGCGTGAGAACCTGACAATTCGCGCAACAGAAGTGGTGGCCGGCAAGGCCAAAACCATTCGCCTGTTCAAGTCTAAGCAGGAAGAACACTTCTATGAGGCTGTGCGTCGGGTTTTTCCGACCTATCACCCCTACCCTAACGTCGCCTTAAGCTGTGTATTAGATTACCAGGCCATCAAAGATCAATTGTCCGAAAAGGCTAGGTCATACTTCTTCCAGGCCATCATCGACAGTGTGGTGTTTGATGTGGGCAGTGGGTATGAGCCGAGATATTTCATTGAGCTTGATAGTAGCTTCCATGATAAGGCTCAGGCTCAGGCCAATGACCAGCTAAAGGACTCTATTTTCCGAGCAGCGAACACCAAGCTCATTCGCATCCGGCCCCTGAACGCCAAGGCCTCGTCGGTCGAAGAGTTTGAAAAGCTAGTACGTGAAGTGATGCGCCAGCTTTAAACAATAAGCATAAAAAGACGGGTGGTACCATCCCTTGCGTAGATAAGCTGCAAGCAAAGGTGGCGCGGATCGTAGGAAACGGGGGCAGATTTGTTTTTCCTACTATAGACGCCCGTTCGTGGCGACTACCATCGTTGCTCACCGGCTGGTTGCGTCGACCGGTTGAATCCACAGCCAAAAGCAGTCATTCATATCCTGTTTTAGAAGGTCGCCATTATCATGGCTTTCACCTCCTGACCGCATGCAAAGAGCCCTATTTAGGCTGCGGGTGTAAAAACATCGGAGGCAATCATCTACTGCTGATTGATAACAGATGAGCGGCAATGCGGAGCCTTGGCGATAGGCTATCGTGCTGTACGTAGTCGATAAAATTTTCGTTACTTTCATTTACAGCATGGAGGCACAGTGAAAATCTCCAAAGTAATAATTGAGAATTTTCGATCCATCGAAAAAGCCGCTCTAAACCTGACAAACTTCAATATCTTAATTGGGCAAAACAATACGGGGAAAACCAACTTCTTCGAAGCAATTAATTGGTTTTATACCGGGTCCGGAATTTCCAGTGATATGAAATTCCAAAGAGATGCACAGAGAGAAATAACTGTGAGCCTGGAATTTGTAGGGGCTCAACACGGCGCTGAGAACATGATAAATGACGGAAACCGAAGTAAGATTCAAAATGTGCTAGCCGGATCTGACATAATAAAAATCACCCGCCGCAGTTCAGATCCAAAGAAACGGGTCGTAAAAATAAACGGAGCGATTATTAAAAACCCCACAGGGTTCGATACCGCACTAAATGATTTCCTGCCCAAATTCGAATACATTCATACTCGACAATACTACGAGGAACTCACAAAATACAATCAAAAAAGCGCTGTCGGAATAATGCTTTCTTCTGTTATCGAAGAGATCCTAAACGACGACCCGAAGTATCGGGCATTTAGAAGCACGTTTGATGACTTATTCAATTCGGAAGACTCTGCGATAAGTGGCCATTTCAAAGCACTGGGAGAATCTGTCAAAAAGCACTTAGAGAAACAGTTCTCAGAATGTTCAAAAGTTTTCTTTGAGGTCCTATCACCAGAATTTAACGACCTCCTTAAAAAATTTGAAACTGTAGTAGATGATGGTATTGAAACCTATGCTAGCGAAAAAGGCGACGGAATGCAGCGCGCGCTCATGCTGGCAATTATTCAAGCCTATGCTGAATATCGGAAAGCACGTGAGGATGCTGGAAAGTCATTTTTATTCTTTATTGACGAGGCGGAGCTGCATCTTCATCCCACAGCTCAACGCAAGCTTAAAGAAGTTCTATTTGAGCTAAGCGAAAGTTTAGATCAAGTAGTAATTAGTACTCACTCTTCAGTTTTTGTGGCTGATTCTCGACCAACTGAAAGCGTATTCAAAACCGAGAAAAATGACTGCAAAACCGAAATATTTAAAACTGATGATAATGACAAGCCATACATAATTTATGATCTGCTTGGTGGAAGTCCAGCCGACTTGCTACTGCCAAGAAACTTCCTGATTGTGGAAGGGCCTAGCGAACTTGAACTACTGGCGCGAGTAATCAAGCGACACTATTCGGACAAGCCCGTAATCCATATTATTTCCGCAGAAGGCGACACCCATCAGGCCAAAAGATCCATTAATGCCATATCGAAAGCTTATTCTCCGATGAATGTCAGCATCTACAACGAGCGAACAATAATTCTCTGTGATAAACCTACTGAAAAAGCAAGGCAAGGATTTGATAATTTCATTGAGAGCCACATTGAACTTCATCATCGCGGACAAATAATAATTTTACCATACGGTAGCCTAGAAGAATGCTACCCCAATGAGGCAGGATGGCAGAGATCAGAGGAGGAAACTAAAGGAATGACTGGCCATCAAAAAAAGCAGCTTTCAAAGAATGTGGGGGACTTAATTACGAAGGAGGTGTTCGAATCTGACATGCCCACTTTGTTCGCCGCAATATCAAAAACGTGGGCTAACGCTTTTTGATATTTGACTAGGGGGATACCTCCCCTTGAATAAACTGCTGACGTCCGCTATCTCGGGTCGATACCTGCCAGTTCCGAGCGGCGCTTCTCGACCCGAACCGGTCAGTCGTGACAGGCAAAAAACGACCCAGGCTGTGTGAAAACGCACGCATCGTTTTGAAGTCTGCGTTACTACGTGAAATCTGCCAGCGTTTGCTTAGTCAGAAGACCTGAAGTTTTCATAGGAGCGCGATTTTCGTTCCGGCTCTGACCGTCAAACCTGCTCTAAAACGTTTTCACACAGCCTCGGTCGAAAGCGGCGACTCGCCCTGAGCGGACACCAGTCACGTAGAGCTCATTTTCTTCGAATTTAGCAGCGAAATCTATTTTTTATGCAGCCAAGTTGGCAGGCACCATAGTTATAGTAAAAATAAGCTATAACTGGCTATAACTGGCTATAAGTTCCTATAGTTCAGGATTGGCTTAGCCCAAAAGAGACATCATATTAGGTTGCAATCAGAGCCCCCCACTGGCGGATTGTCGCTGAGCTGGCTGCTTTCGGCCCAGGCTGTGTGAAAACGTTTTTGAGCGAGTTTGGCAGGTGGACACGCAACAGAAATCGCGTTCCTACGCGAATTTCAGTTTTGCTTACCAGACAAACGCCAGCAGATTTTACGTAGCAACGCAGACTTCAAAACGGTGCCTGCGTTTTTACACAGCCTGGGCCATTAGCGGACGTTATTGCGGGGCCGCTTCCGGCCAGATTAGGTCATTGACCTATCTGTGCCAGGGGTAATCCTGTGTCGGCGGAGCCAGCGCCAGAATCGCTCTATAATCGCTCTATAATCGCTCTATAATCGCTCTATAATCGCTCTATAATTCCCTATAAACCTTATTCGTAAGCGTCCGCCAACACACCTTGCGCGGTGGCAGACCACAAACGCGCGCTCGAAACGCAGCTTCAAAGCTCAAGCCCCCTGAGACATACGCCTATACCCTTTCGAGCAGCATCGGCAGTACTTCGGCGGCAGCTCCCAACAGCATGAACTCCCTCTCTTCACCCATTGCAACGTCTGCCTTATTCACGTGAATGACCGAAGCCCCAGACGCCAACGCAAGGTCGGGAAGGCCTGCGGCAGGCATGACGATCCCAGAGGTGCCCACTGAGATCAAAAGATCGCAATCCTTGACCAGGAGCACTGCTGCCTTCCAAGCCTGGGGTGGCAAATCCTCTCCGTACCAGACCACCGCAGGACGCATCTTGCCATTACAACGCTGACATCTAGGAGGCTCGATCAGAGCGCCCTCATCCGGTATTGCCGATTGATCTGGTGACACAACCGCAGGCCGATGGCAGGCGAAGCACTTGGGCATTGCCAAACTGCCATGCAAATGCACCACATTTAACGATCCTGCTCGCTCATGGAGGTCGTCAATATTCTGGGTGATAACAGAAACCTGGCGTAGTGAGTTAGCCATGCGAGGTATCACAAGATGTGCGGCATTTGGCTCTGCTTGAGCGACTCGGAGCCGCCGCCACAGATACCATCCCCATACCAATGCTGAGTTCTCCCGAAAGGCTTTGGCCGTCTCTAAATCCCTCGGATCGTAACCTGCCCAAATTCCAGAAAGTTTTTCGCGATACGTGGGGATACCGCTATCGGCGGAGATTCCAGCGCCAGTGAAAAAGACCACCTTCTTGGCCTTCTGTAGTGCGTCTACAGCTTGCTCTATGACAGACATGGTACCAATCTTCTCCTACCTTCCCGCTTTGCGATTTAATGAGCTGTCGCTGAGCATCATTGAGCGTAAGGCGCGGCCCCTAAGCTTTTCGTTGATACCCTATCTCATGTGTTTAGGGCAATAACTCCGCTCCTGCAGAGCAGGCCGGAGAAGGCAAAGTTAGTGGCAGAACACGCCATGACCCATCGGGCCCAAGCTATTTGGTGAGGGCCATTTACGGGAGAACCCTCGGTGCAGAGGAATTCGCACATCCTTTTCCTTGATTTTGATGGCGTCTTACACCCCGACGCCGTCTACTTGTCTCGCCAAGGGCCGACACTGAAGGTCGAAGGTACGCTTTTTATGTGGGCGCCGATTCTTGCCAATTTGCTCGACGATTTTCCAATAATCTCGTTGGTATTGAGCACCAGTTGGGTTCGACATCTTGGCTATAAGCGAGCCCTTGGCTATCTACCTCTCGAGCTGCGAGAGCGAGTTATCGGAGCCACGTGGCACAGCTCGATGGCTAAAGGCTGGGTGGATGAAAACCAATGGGACGGGAAGACAAGATACGACCAGATTTGCCGCTATGCTGCCCGCTCAAAGCTTCGGCACTGGATCGCCCTTGATGACGATGTACAAGGATGGGCAGAGAGTTCAGCGCAACACCTCATTGCCTGCGTACCCGACCTTGGACTCGGCTCCCCCCAGACCCAAAAAGAGCTGCAAAAACGTCTGGGGGAAATATGCTCACATCAAGGTTAATGTCGCGAACCACCTGTCCAGCTTTCAGAACCTTAAGGATAACGAACGCTACCGCAAAGTAGCCGAAACTGATTCTGAGTACATGCAGGCGGTAGTATAAATCGCCCCTGATTTCCTTGACGCATCCGAATGGCTGGTTTTAGACGTCTACCGCCCCTCGTGACAGGCAGAAAACGGCCAACAGCTGCCGTTCGAGGCGGGCCGTTTCTGACCCCGATCCAGCTGGAGGATGTTTGGCGACTCAGGATGTGATCGGGGGGGTAGTGATCCTGGCTGTGGGTGGACAATGAATTGCCTTTTGGCGAGCACCGCATCATACGAAGCGGATATAGTCACGTGCATCTCACTACCAGACACTCACAATGAATCAGACACGATACCCAGCATCGGATTCTAAAGACCGAATGTCCCCCAGCTTGGAGCGACTCCTTGAACCTGGAGTTCTAGGCCACTACGAGTGGTTTGAGGTAATTGAAATAGGTTGTTTTGACGGCAAAAATTTTTTGAACGTCTTTTCCATCTATGTGGCTGTTGAGCGCGCACCTTCAGATGAACAAAAACAACCCTTATTCCTAAACGAAAGTGATAGAAGGATCGATGGCATCGCTAACCGCTCCTTTGGAGTTGTCAGGAGATATATTTCTGTTGAGGCATTGCTCCAAGCAGCAACGATGTTCGACACAAATGGGAATTGGCAGTCCCATGACGCTCCCCTCTTACATGGTCAACTCAGGGTTAGCGCGCCTGCCTTTTATGCCGTTGATGGTAGCAATCGGGTTCCGCTGAACCGTGTCCTGAAGAACAATTTTTGGAATGGTTCTTACGTTGTTGAGCTTGCCGATGCTAAGAAAACTAATTTGCAGTTCCTTACAGATAGTCCTAATTTAATCGAGGCACTTGGTGCTTGGGTAAGGAAATTTGCCAAAATAGACTTATCTTTGATTCCTGATAGACTCGGAAACATCGTTATTCAGTTGCCGGTAAATTCGATAGCAACAAGTTTTTCAGGTTCGCAAGAGAATACGATTGGTGTGACCGTTTCTTGGCATCCAGATGTGGCACCTCGTCGTATTAGTGGATCTATCCAACTTATTTTTGATGAGGCCATCGTGGCTTATGGGCAGCAAGAACTAGTTGAAGGGAATAACTCTATAGTGGCAGATACATCAAATAGACCTTTCAGAGGGGTTGTTTGGGATCTGGATAAGAATATTATTCTGGCTGCATACCCGCCCACGACATTTATCAGTTCGACTGGGTCACGCGGTACGGTGTCAAGCGTGGGCGATTCTGTTCGAGTCTTTTATGATATGGATATCAATGGGGATAAGACTCGAAAAGAAATTCCTCTCGTGTCCGTCCAAAGAACTTGGTTCAATGGAGAAAAGCTAACTCGCCCTAACGGTGCTTGGACTGAAAGACGAATCAGTGATACTGAAATAAGAGAGCTGGTAAAGTATAAGCGTTTTGTACAGTACGGGGGCGAAGTCCGTGGTAAAACTGAACATCAGAGATTTTTGGAAGATATTAGAGGGTTGATAAATGTGCACGGTGAGGATGCAGTTTATCTCTGGGACCCATACCTTACAAGTGCAGATATTCTAACGACACTTTTCCATTGCAAGCATGAAAAATCCAAGCTACGAGCAATAACATCCACCAAAATCTGCGAGAGAAAAGACCAGGTAAGATGTAAGGTCTGCAAGAGTTCTGAGGGGATATCATCAAGCACATTAGAAGAGGAAAATACGGAGTCAGATTCGACAACACGGGAACGATGGATGCAAGATCAAATCAAATTACTGTCCGACTCTATCGAGGGAGGAGCTAATATTGATCTAGAGTTTAAAATTAGTTTTGGCCCTAAGGGCTGGTCATTCCATGATCGTTTCCTAATATTCCCCAATGGAAGTGGTAATGGGCCTGAAGTATGGTCGCTAGGCGCATCCGTAAATCATCTCGGTTCTGTTCATGCAATCGTCCAACAGGTCGCTCACCCTCAGCCTGTTGTTGACGCGTTCGACACGTTATGGGAACACTTAGACTCAAATGAGCACTTGATATGGAAGTCAACGTAATGGAAGAGCGTATAGCATTTCTAAAAAATATCGCGACCAGGGCGCGAGGCACTCCTGCCTTAGTACCAAAGGCAGTAATCCAAGCAAATTCTCATGATGATAAAGATCTAGAGAGCTTTCATTTTAACCTTAAGCAAGAATTTCCTTTTATTGCTAATTTTCTACCGCTTTCGGTAGAAGATACTGAAGCGCTATATGGTCTGTTTCAATGGCTGGCTAATCAGCTTATTGAGGGCTCAGCCGAGTCGATTTGCGCGTCGCTACTTCACGTACTTGAGATAGGTTCCGTTCTTGATCTTGGCGATGGCCAGCTTTGGAGGGAACTTGAAAGGGTTGGCTCTCTCCGCCTGGATAGGTTAGAGCAACTGACTCAGCTGATCTTCTCTCAAAAGTTCTCAATAAAGCGGTATCATCGTCACATGGATCATGTGGATGATTTATTTCTGAATGGCTGCATACTCCATGATTGGGAAAGTGTTGATTCAGTACTTCATCACGTTACCGACTTTCTTTATGACGCCCGATTTTCGTGCGCAGTCCGATTGTTAAGTATATTTTCCCCGCTGTCCCTCGAGAGGGTATTGGGCGAATTGAAAGATGTTGCAGTATTAATTGCCGCGATTGAATTTTTAAGTTCCATGAAGGCAACTCAGACGCTTCAAATAGCCGTTAATTCTAATTCTTGGCCTTTGAAATTTTGCGCCCTACGTCTCTCGTTAGATCGGAATAATACCAATGAGAGCAGCGAGCTTGAGGTTTTTTGGGAACAACTCTTGCTCCAAGGATCCAATAATAGTCAAGAGTGGTCAAAGTGGGTAGCAGTATTTAATACTTATCCGTCAAGATATCCTCGACTGCAGAGTGCAATGGGGGCTGCGCTGTGTGGTATGTCGAAAGCAGCGCTTATCCAATATTTTGATGTTATCAGTCTGTCAACTGCTAGCAATAGAAAGGATCTGATGCCTGCCTTAAAAAGGGTACAGCAGTGCAGCGACGAGGTTCAGCGCAATCTTATTTGGACGCTCGCATTTAATCGATGGCAAGCGTGGAATTTCAATATCAGTGATCCAAATAGTTATATTTTTTCTATTCAAGACTCCGCGCTAGATTTTGCAGTTGCCATGTATTATCACGACTGTTTAAGTGACGAGGAGCGAGACAGAGCCGAGAGTAGACTTCGAACTGAATTCGATGAAATTAATAACTTATGGTACGAAACTTTCACTGATTACGTGTCAGCGTTCAATCGGCATCTTTCTCGTTTTCAACCGTTAGGACATGCACAACAGAAAATGTATGCAGGCGACGACTGGATGGACGGCCGGCATTGGTATAGTCCCGGTTGGTGCTCGAAGCATTCGTATTGGGAAATAAGAAACCGCCTGTAGGGGTTCTGCCGCGCCTCCGAAGTTTTTCTTTGGTTCTAGTCAAATATAATTTTATCTATCGATGGGGCGATGTGGAAATAGGGTCGAAAGTGGCTCGCCGTGACCAGTGCCTTTCGACCTAGGCTTTATGAAAATATTTTGATGGATGAATCACCCCGTTTTCTAGATACATCCGACTGACTGATTTTGGCCGTTTTCTGCCTGTCGCGAACGGCTGAAAACGGCCCAGAGTGTGTGAAAACGTTTTAGAGCGAGTTTGAAAGTCAGGAACGCAACGAAAAGCGCGATCCTATGCGAATTTTAGAGCTGTTGACCAACCAAACGCTGGCAGATTTTACGTAGCACCGCAGACTTCAAAACGGTGTCTGCGTTTTTACACAGCCTGGACCCATAGCGGACGCTTGTGTTCACGATAAAAAGGCTTCCACTAAGTTGGGGTCACTGGCAAGGACGCCAAGCGAGCGCCATTACACCAGGCACCACGATCGCTCCCCCAAGGAGTTGAGAAACGACCAATGTTTGGCCGAGCACAAACCATCTCATTAACATTCCGGCAACAGGCTCAACGTTAATTACGGGTGCATGGGTGCGTGATCTTGAGCCTGGACATTGGGCCGAACAAGATCGAAATGACTTAACCGTACAGAGCCACTAGCGATACCAAAGCAAGCAACCCGGCAGTGTTCTCAGGCATGCTTACGACGCGGTGGAGCCGCCCAGAAAAACTTAATAGCGCAGCAATAAAAATACGAGTGCCATTGTGAGTATGAATCGAACAGCCCCAGCTACCTGTTTAGATTTTTGTCGGTCACCCACTAGGGCAGTAGCATCGAAGAGCCAAGTCGATAATGGGATCTGAGCATGCCCTCTTCAGGTCAGCAAGTTGAGCGAGTGGGAAAGTTAAGCGTATTCTATTATCTATATGGTTGCGGGTAGAAGTAGGCATTGCTAGCCATCACACTTAGGAGGGGCAGGGTTGTTGTTGGTTATGACTGACGTCAATATTGCATGATAATTGACTTCAATTTCACGATCTGTTTGGAGTATACGCCATTTTCCACTTATAGGTGTGCCGGGCTCTATGCTCAACTCTCCGTTTCCTGGTGAGATTTTGAAACATATTTCCGGCTTGGCCGCGCCACTGTTATTGGCGTTGTTATCTGCCTCCAACGTCCATTTTGATTTAGGCCCCACTGGGTCGCCTTTTGTGTCCTCATGTATTAAGGTAAGATTGTACTTTTTATTGGGGTCTATTGCCGCTCTATCTGTTATGCAGATATCTAATTTGTCATCTCCAGTCTGAAAAGTGAATAATGCGGTTTGGCGATTGCCACTGGCATCATCATAATCTCTGACTCCGCCCATGCGCGATATAAATTCTCCAACATTGTTTTTGTCTGCAAATGTGCCTGAGCACTCGTAGCGGAGAGTTAATGATAAGACAGTCGGGGTGGAATTCGAACAAGATGACAAGAGAAGCGCTAACACATTAAAAGCTATTATCTTCTTGGCTGTTACATGGCTTAATATGTTCTGCATGGCGGCTCCAATGCTTCGTCGGCCAAAAAATCATTGATAGCATATATGTATAGGTCTGCAGTAATAGCTCTATCGGTTCTGCTTATCATCCAGTTGCCCTTTATAGGGGTAGGATTGATCAAATCAAATTGCCCTCCTGAAACGCTGCCGATGAAACATTGCTCTTTTACTATCCCTTGGCCAGTGTTGGCAACGGTCAGATTCCAATGTTGTTGAGAGTTGATAGGCTGTTGGGATTTGTCTACATGCTTCAGGATCAGAAGGTAGCTTCGACCGGGGCTGAGCCCTGCTGTGTCATGTATGCATACTTTGATGTAATCATCAGGTGAATCGATGACAAATTCATGGGTGAATTGGCTGCCGTGGTACTTGTAATCTCTTTCGCCCGATAGACCAGCAATCAGCTCATTTGAAGACGCTGGATCGTTAAAGGGGGCTGAGCAGCGATACTCGATATTAGTTGGTAGAAATTTCACTGGAGCGCATGCAGTAAGCCCAGTGCCAAAGGCCAACAAGGCTATGTATTTTATAGGCAACATAAAAACACCCCTTATGGCTTCTCAATGATCAAATGGATAGCCGGAGATTTTGCATTTTTTAGATTTGCATCTTTGTCGGCGTTACGAACCACCGAGAATGTGCCATCAGCGAGAACGCACTCTATCATTCCGCTAAATACCACCTCAGGATTCGCTAGATTTTCTTCGATCTTAACCGTTGGGGCATCTTTAACGTCAAACCTATATTCGGCAGTGCTTCCATTCACGGCTGCATAACCTGTGATTTTCTCTGGCAGTCCCACCGTGATCCTATTTATAGTTACACCGTTGACTACTGTTTCTGTTTGTAATGTCGGAATTTTATTGCCAACTTTCTGAGCCCAAATGAATGAAGCCACTTTAGAAGCTCTCGGGTTTTTAGTAAACACCACAGGGTCAAGCTCGCATGATGGAGCTGGTTTTACGTTGATGCCAGCGACGCTGAGGAATTGAAGGAGTGGGATTGTATATTGTTTATCAGCAAAACGATGCGTCCGATCATGAGCACGAACTGCGTCTTGGCTTGAGTTGTCATCCGCAGGTCGTTCTATTCGTAGAACTGGGTATGAATTCCTATCGATTTGGCAAGTCCATATATCTGGATTGCAGCCCTGCTTGTCGTAATCACTATTAACGCATGCGGCGTCAATGCTCATTGGTATAAATATCTTTCCGCTCCCCCCTTTAAAGCTGTAAGTAATTATAAGCTTATTATTTAGCGATTCTGCCGTGGAGGGTCGCAAGTTATAGGTGATAAATACTTGCCGATTGCTTCCATTAATTCTTAATGGAAAGCTTACCGGCTGGCCGCTACTGTCTGTGATCTTTACGATATTAAAGGGGGGCTGCTTACTTCCCCACTCCCATGCGATGTCAGTTTCTTTAATAGATACGGTGTCTTCGCCATTGAATTCATCGTCGTTATATTTGATAGTTAATTGTCCGGTTTTTGATTCGCCGTATGCGATGCTATTGCTGATGGCGTCCGGTATAGCCTTTATTGGCGACGGAGCCGAGTGAGTCCAACTGGCGACAAGACTTAGCACAATTGCGAATGCGCAGCGTACGGCTTTCATAGGTATTCCCCTTCTTCTCGTTTCGAAGACTCAGGAAGAAAACCCAGAAATCTAACGGCTAAGCCTTGGACAATCCTGACGTCCTAAGTATGGCCCAGAGTCTCAAGATTTCAATTGCCGGCTGACTGCTGATGGAGAAGACGCAATCAACATTGCGTACAAGCCTCATAGGCTCTTGGCGGCTGCGACTGAAGCGCTAGTTCCCCAGTTGCGAACAGCAAAAGACGCTTTCAAATTAGCAGGGATAAACACTTTAAAGCACATACATCATAAGCAAAAGCGGTGCTTAGCCCGGAGCAGGAGGCAGGGCTGACCCCTCGATTATTTCATGAGTGGGAGACTGGTGCCGGTGGAGCAGGCGTCAGAATGAGAATGATTGGCAGCTTATGACGCTTTGTATTAGACAAAATTGACTGGGTGGTATCGCTTCCAAGTAGCCAAAAATTCTAGCTAGAACGAATTTGGGGGGCGATTCAAATCGCTTGCGAGACTCTTGCCGTTCCACTGACTGGCCAGTAGCTCGAAAAAGGCAATTTCCGCGCCGTTTAAGATCTGGCCATATCCGAACAAACTTTCCCCTAGAAATATTTCCACGATTGAGCCGATGCTCACTGTCTGTCTGACCACTGTATAGTCATTCCCTACTGTAGATTCGGTCGCTGCACAGATGGCTGTGCTAACGACCCGCTTAAATCGGCTATCACCTCTGGTATCCGAACCTTTGAATTAAGCGGTAGGTCCGTCGGAGAATGGTGAATCGCCCCTGGTTTGATAGGCCCCATTAGGCGGCAGCTTTTGGCCGGTTTCTGTCTGTCCCCAACCGGCCGCTTAGGGTCGATTTTTGCCTGTAGCCACCCTCAGATATGTGGCTAGGGGTTGGCGACTACTTAACATTGAGAGTTGGATGGATTGATGGTGTTAAATCCAGTCCGGGATACGACTAACGCCCCTAATATTTGAGGCTTCAATTGACACGAATCTGTTGGGTGACCCCGCTGTAAGTGAATGCGGCTTAATGCCCTGCGGGCGAAAAGTGAGAGTACCCACTTACATCGATTTGACCGAGACTACTTCCACAAACCTGAATTTTTTTCTGGCCGTCTTAGTAGCTTCTTGTTCTGCAACTAGGGAGCTCAGCGTATCGGCCTCATGCACCATCTCGTGCATCTCGCCTTCAAATTCGTTTCCCACACGGAGCGTAACTCTCAACCTAGGTGTGAAGCCTTTTGAGACTGCCTTTTTCTTCGCTGCCTTCACCGGTTGCACGATCACAACATCCGGGACTGTGTCCTGCACGTCTGAGTTAATTGCCGGCGCAGAGGGCTCAGAATCACCGAATAGCGCCCGGCGCATCTCATCTTCCATCAATTCCGTATTCATACCATTTCTCAGAAGGGTGTTATCTATAACCTGATCGATTCTATCAGGATGCCCGGACTCTGTAGTAAAGCGTCGTTGGGTCTGACCTGAAGTGACAAAGAGCCAGCAGAGCAGATACCGGCGAGGGTCAGCATCTGTCCATCTGCCGCCTATCATGGCGGGCAGCTGTCGGCCAGTCTCAGCCAAAGACGAGATGAGCTAGGCTTCCGGCATCATTCCTCAAGGACGACCGCCATGCCAGATAACTCAGACTGCAAGATCGCCACGGCGGACGCTCTGACATTGCTCCTCCACAACCAGCACGCCTTAAGTGCAGCTATAGAAGAAATAACGAAGTGGCTCTCAGAAAATGGGGTAGGAAGTGTCGCCGCTAATGCGATGTCGGCCATGGAAACGCTGGACACTAATGCTCAAGCCATCACAGATTCCATTTTGAGGATACGCCAGTCATAAATTACTCAGCGCAAGATTGCCCTCTGATTTGAATACCCCACGATTTTGTAGACACAATTGACTGGCGGCTATGGGACGATTCTGTTGAAAAAGTCGGTCTGCCCAAACTGCCTGATCATTGACTGGTGAAAACGCCTTTTTTGCACGCTGCTACGTGAAATCCGATCCCGGATGCCTTTGCCAAAAATAAAGATTTCAATCTCGGACGCGTACTTTTCTGATGCGCAAACCATGGCCGACTTTTTCAACAGAATCGGCCAAAAGAGGTCATTCAAGAAGTACCTTAAATGCCGCTTTTCCTGCGTCGGTCACTTCCACTATCTTATTTTCTGATGGACACAATGGTGGCTCTGCCACCATCTAGCCGAAACGAAAACGACACACGGTCTTCATTCGCATAGAGAACTCAACGTACGGCTGATGTGTGGAGCTACCTCTCCGTGAGAGCTTGCCGAACGAAGTCTCCGAAGCTACCCGACTCCCAGGTGCTGATATCCACGGCCTTGGCTCCAGCTTTAAAATCCTTTGGATTCGCAGTAATAACCAACAGGCCTGCCGACCATTCGCCGTAATCGATGTCGGTCTGATGCTTGAGCAGACCGCTCCCCATTCTCTTCACACCGCTGGTGCCGCCGATTCGGTGCTTGTTCGCGTCTGCATAGGTCTGTCCCTCGATACTGGTCAGGAAGCCCCCTCCCTTGACGCTACCATCAGGCTGTAATTCACCAAAGCCACCTCCACTTGGGGTTGGGTCATCAATATCCTGAAGTTGAAACCAGACTGCAGGCTCAGCTTCCAAGGCTGCCAGTTGCGCTCGCGCGTACTTACCAACTCGCTGAGCGTCTTCACTCGGATGAGTGTCTGCTGGGATCTCAATCATGCCGAAATCGCTGACAGTGAATTGGAGATCTTCCCCACACTCGTCGACTAAGTTGACGCCGCAACTTTCAAGGATGTCCCATGCGCAGTTGTCGATCAATACCGTTTCACGAACCATTTTTGCTGAGCCTTCCTATTGTTGTGCTGATAACTGACATCCGAATAGTGTGAATCCGATCCGCAGTGATGCCGCGAATGGCTGCCTTCAGCTGTGGATTCAACCGTTCGAACTGCCCACCATTTTTTAAGCTACCTTCATCCTCGTAGCAACCAGCCGACGTCGCCAGGAAGCGAACATACTGAAGACGACGAGAAGGCCATATATCGCTTTCCATCGCGGATCACCACAGCTCCCTCACCTTCAGATAAGCTCGTATTTTCTAAATCTGCTCCGGGGGCAACTGATGGGACATCCAATCCTATGACGGAAACAACCCGCTGTGCGCCACTGACTTCTGATTCCGAAATCATATTGGAAACCTATGCATAGTCTTCTTCTTGGAAACGGTATAAATCGCGTAGCATTGCAGAGAGGGTGGAACGAAATACTGCGGGAGTTGGCGACAACTTTTGGTGGCATAGACTTAGTGCCACATATCGAATCTAAACCCCTATCCATGTTTATCGAGGAGCTATGCGCCCGCTCCTCAATGCCATTCCAGAAAGCGGAGCATACGGTAAAGGTTGAGTTCGCTAAGTTACTCAAGCAGATCGAGTCGGTCGAAGCTCACAAGAGGGTCTGCGGTCAATTCAACGTGATCATGACCACGAATTATGACTTCACGATCGAGGAGGCATTTGCGGGGCCACTTCACTCACCTACATTTCTTGCTCCCGAATCGAGATACAGCCTCTTTCGTCGGCACACCGCAGGCAAGAAGGAAATCTGGCATGTTCATGGCGATGTAGCCCGGCCAGGTTCAATGGTGTTGGGCTTCGATCACTACGCTGGATACCTACAAAAAATCCGAAACTATGTGACGGATTCGGTTGAGGTCAAGGGCCACCCCCATGGGCGTGTCGGTAGTCCAGTGAAAAACGGAATTCTCGAATTCACGGATAACCGTAGCGTCTACTCTTGGGTGGATTATTTTTTACGTGACCACATGCACATTGTCGGGCTTGGTTTGGACTTTACGGAGATCGATCTTTGGTGGTTATTGCTGCACAAACGGCGGCGGAGGCACCAAACAGGGCAGGTTTTTTACTACCACGTATCGCTCAATAGGGAGGCAAATGAAACCCCCATCACGTCGCTGCTGCGGTCATTGAATGTAACGGTAGTACCAGTGGTCGCCGGAAACTATCACGACTGTTACCTCAAAGCCGCAGACCTCATAGAAAAGCAGATTGCTTCCTTGCCAGAACTATACCCAACTCCACCACGGCTCGATGAAAGCTTGCACTGTGGGTCGCAAATTTCTAAGTCACCAGTGAAGCAGGGGACGCTTAAGTTTCCGAGGCAGAAGAAGCTGGTTGACTCCTAGAGTGTGCTTTTGGCTGTTTTTGACTATCGCCACCGGCAGCTATGGGTTGATTCTGTTGAAAAAGTCGGTTTTTCCAGACTGGCCCCATGCTGACCGCTGAAAACGCCTTTTTTGCACGTCGCTACGCGAAATCTGACCCCCGACGCCTCTGCTCAAAGTAAAAATTTCAATCTCACGCGCGTACTTTTCTGCCGAAAAAACCATGGCCGACTTTTTCAACAGAATCGGTTGATTTCTGCCCTTCGCGACAGGCAGCAATCGATCTTAAGGCGCCGTGTGAGATGGCCATCCCCTTACACTGTTTTGTTCGGACTGCGAATTTGGCCGGCACAAAACCATCGGGAAATACAGCTTGGCCTGCTTGCCTTTCATCATTGCGGGCAGGCTGATGACTGACAAGGAAGAAGCCAGTAGATGGCTTACGCCCGCATGACCTTGTTCCAGTCGATCTCATGACCGGCGGCTTCAAGCTCACGGCCCAAGGCTTGCTTCCAGCTACTACCTTCCATGGACTCCCACACCACACCGGCGAAATCGCTGGGAATCTCCAGAGTGCCGCGCTTTAGTGCACAGACCTTGTCACGTCCGAGGCGCCCGAGGAAATAGCCCAATTCGAGCAAGACGTTCTGCCGGGCTCGCGGCTCTGGCGTGCCGCCTTTGGCGCAGCCCTCATCGTCCGGGGTTAGCAGCACCACGGCAAAACCCACTTGTCCATGCGCTTCGACCTTCTCCATAACCGTGCGGCCCTGGTTGGCTTGCTCATGCAAAATGATCGGCTCGAAGCCCAACTGCATGAGGAAACGGGCCACTGTTTCCCGAGCACCTTCGTCATGCCCATGCACAACAAACACACGGCGCGAAAAAGCCGTATTGTTTTCCGAAAGGTTTGCGTCAAGCTCCGATTTGGCAATGTGCTCAGCATCCACGAGATCTTCTCTTAGTGTCCGCTGAGCCTCCTTCAGGAGGGCAATCGATCGATCGATACTTTCACGAGCGTACCGTTGGTTATTCGGTCGAACGTCATCTAGTGAGATCGGGAAAGCATGGATCATGGCCGCACTTTGAAGGCGCCGAAACGTAGAGGTGTTTTCACCAAAACACCGTATTAAGGTGTCTTTAATCGCCGCGGCCAGAGCAACCAGGTCAGCAGGTGCACTACTAGAAACCGTCTCTAAATCAAACTGCTCAAGCTCTGTTATGCGCTCGCCCAAGCGGGTGATGCCCCGCTCAATGGCGGCCTTAGATTGTGGTTGTGAAGTAGTAGAAGGAGGTTGAGCGCCTGCCATCGGGTGAATCCTTTCCTATACGTGATAAATGACATTATCACCTATAGGCAAGGATAGCGGAGGCTGTTTGGGTTACCTGTCGCCACCGTCCGCTTTGGGTCCAGGCTGTGTGAAAACGTTTTAGAGTAGGTTTTACGGTCAAAACCAGAACGAAAATCGCGTTCCTACGCAAATTTCAGGTCTGCTGATTAACCAAGCACTGGCAGATTTTACGTAGCAACGCAGACTTCAAAACGGTGCCTGCGTTTTTACACAGCCTGGGTCGTTAGCGCCGGCCAAGCCATAAGGCGGCGATCCGTGATCGCAGGGGCACAAAGCTGGAAAGAATGCGGTGCGAACGGCTTCCCATGGGCAGTGTTTTGTCGTTGTCTTGCGTCTAGTATGCTTCCCAAGTGGTTTGTCATGACCACGGGAGGTAATGATGAAGGTTAAAGAAAAGAGAGAAGTCGAGATCGTCAGCGACGTCCTGTGCGATGTCTGTCTCGATAGTACTCGCGTCGTGGGCAATGGCCTCCAATATGCCTTGTTGCAGGCCCATTGGGGATATGGCTCGGCCCACGATGGTGAGCGCTATGAGATACACCTGTGTGAGCACTGCTTTTTTCAGACAGTCGCCAGCCTTAAGCAAGAACGGCGTACCCAAACGATGTTCAGTGAAAATGACAAGGGTAAACTCACTGACAATTTCGGCATGGTTGCGACGGATGATTTTTTCAACGACGGCGGAAGATCGACAGAGAAACCGTGAACAAGACCAAAGCTCACTGACCGATCAGCACGCTCGCGACTGGCTCCTTTGGCTGGACAGCGACGGTCTAGCATCGACCGTCGCAGCGGGTGGTCAGACTTCCGTCTGTTCTGCCATTTCCAGGGCGTCATCGACCTCGATTCCTAGGTATCTGACGGTGCTTTCAAGCTTCGTATGACCAAGCAGGAGTTGGACAGCTCGAAGGTTCTTCGTCCTGCGATAGATCAGCGATGCCTTGGTTCTCCGTAGCGTGTGAGTACCGTACATGGTTGGGTCAAGGCCAATGGATGTCACCCACGCTTTGACTATTCGAGCGTATTGCCTGGTGGAGAGATGATCTGAGCCGTGCAACCGGGTCGGAAACAAGAAATCCTCACCACGGAGGTGGGCCTGATACATCCAAGCCTCCAGAACCGTTCGGGTTTGCTCAGTGATTTCAAATTGCACAGGGTGCTGAGTTTTCTGCTGCATCACGATGGCCCGTGATGACACATGTTCTCCATGGGCTATATCTCGTACTCGCAGCTTGGTTAAGTCACAGGCACGCAGCTTGCTGTCGATAGCCAAGTTGAAGAGAGCCAGATCCCGTGTCTTCTCCGCGAGCTGGAGTCTGACCCGGATGGCCCAGATATCTCTGACTCGGAGCGGAGCTTTCTGCCCGACAAGCTTTCCCTTGTTCCAAGGCTGGTGGCTGTATGTAGCTATAGTATTCATGGCTTGTCCTCCACGCTGTGGGAGGACAAGGGTGGATCAGTCACAGTGCGTGGTGGTCGCGATCCGACCCAAAGCAGTCGTTCGTTCATGCGGCTGCTGTGCTGAATTTCACCATTAAGGTCTCGCCAAATCACCTTGATGATGGACGATTCAACGGCTATTGCGGCCGGTCGTCGTCGAGGTGAGTGCAAGGCCCAATCCACCATACGGCTTGCTGCAACCTACCGAGGTTCAATCCCCGTTTCGTACAAGACGAGCATTCCCGCTCGTCACATCCTTCGGTTCATCAATTTGAACCGGAGGTTGTATGACAATAAGAAGATCAATGGCAGCGCTTGCCGTGGTCGTGGCGAGTCTGCTGGGTAGCGGCAGGTTATTGGCCGCTGAGCCTTGCGCGCTGTGCGCGGTGACCGAGGGGGGAATGGTCCAGGGGATTCGCGAGGGAGCGGGGCTAGCATTCAAGGGAATCCCCTATGCTGCACCGCCAATGGGTGTCTTGCGTTTCCGCCCGCCGCAACCTGTCGAGAAGTGGCAGGGCACTCTGGAGACAACGCGATTCCGTTCCACTTGCCCGCAGGTCAAGGATCCGCTGGAACGTTACCCTTATGCGCCCAGCGTTCACACCGATGGGGTCTCGGGTGAAACGTTGGAGGTCTATGAGAACGAGGACTGCCTGCACCTGAATGTCTGGACGCCGGCCGTGGATGGCAAAAAGCGTCCGGTAATGGTGTTCATCCCCGGTGGCGCCTTCTTAGTGGGGAATGGATCGTCCGACTTCTATACAGGGCAGCACCTGGCCAGCCGTGATGTGGTGGTCGTGGCCTTGAACTATCGAGTCGGCCTGTTCGGCTTTATGGAGCTGGGCCAGCTCGATCCGAGCTATATGGGCAGTGGTAACAACGGTTTGCGTGACCAGATTGCCGCGCTCGAGTGGGTGAAGCGCAACGCCCAGGCTTTCGGTGGCGACCCCGACAACATCACGGTGTTCGGTGAGTCGGCGGGCAGCATTTCCATCACCGCGCTGTTGGCGACGGCCAATCCTGAAAGCCTGTTCCACCGGGCCATCGCGCAGAGTGGCGGGGTGAACCTGATCCATACCCGTGACTTTGCCTTTTCGGCTGCGGCAATGATCGGCAACTCGGGAAAACTGAAAACGCTGACGCAATTGCTCAAGGCATCTTCGCTGGAGTTGCTGAGCCAACAGACAGCGGCAACGCTCAATGCCGAGCACGGCGACAGCCTGTTCGCGCCGTACCGGGACGGGCAACTGGTCATCGGCAACCCCAACCAGCTCATCCCGGTCGGGCATGCGAAAGGTATCGACCTCATGGTCGGTGCCAACCAGAACGAGATGAACTACTGGAGCCTATATGACAGCAAGCAGCGCAACCCCTTCACGGAGCAGACCGACCTGGGGCCTGCTGCCCCCATCATCCCGGACGAACTACGCAGCCACCTCGACCAGGCTCTAGCGCCTGCAAGCCTGGATGCGCTCTATGCCGAAAGTCTGAAGACGCGGGATCAGTCGTTGATTCGCCAGGCACAAAACGACGATTTTGTGATGATCCAGCCGATGACTCGGCTGGCAGAGATGCAGGCTACTCACAACCCCAATACCTACCTGTACCGATTCCAGTGGAAGGTCCCGCTGGGTTTCTTGGAGTCCGGTCAACCGGACTTGGGGGCAACCCATGCGCTGGAGCTGCCTTTCGTCTTCGGCACCTTGGACCTCGATTGGGTGCCAGGCGGTGGAAAGCTCGGCAACGCCCGGCGTCAGGAAGAGCAACTGCTCGCCAGCCAGATGATGGACGCCTGGACTAACTTTGCGCGCACGGGCAATCCGAACGGTAAAGCGGTGCCGCACTGGCCCCGATACGACTCCAGCTCTCGCCAGACCATGCTCTGGAGCACCACGTCCGGGACCAAAGTCGACCCCGATGCATCCCGTCGCCAAGCTTGGGCGAATTGGCCGTTCGGACTTTTTCCCGACGGGCTCTGACGGCTCTTTCCATCCCAGCCACACCCCGCGGATCGCTCAGTCGGCGGGGCATTTCACCTCACAAAAATAAGAATAGAGGATTGCTGATGAAGGCAGCCAACGCGGTGATTGTTGTTCTCTTGAGTTTGGTCGCTCTGCGCGCTTCGGCGCTTCCCTTGGGAAATGGCTATGACCTGAGCCTGGAGTTGACCGCCATCAACGACTACCGTTCGAAGGGTATCTCGCAAACCCTGGGGGATCCAGCTGCCCAGGCTGGAGTCACCTTGTCCACCCCGGTCGGCTTCTATGCCGGCGCATGGGGTTCGTCCGTCAATTTCGGTGAAGGTACAAAGACGCGGATTGAGCAGGACCTCTATGCGGGCTGGTACGTACCCTTGAGCGACGATCTGTCCGTTGATCTGGGCTACATCAAGTACGTCTATCCCAAGGACAGTCTGTTCAACCAGACTGCCACCTACGCCAGACTCAAATTCCATGATCTGGAGCTGACCGCCGCGTACTCGGACGACCTGCTCGGGAATCAGAGCAATCTCTACAGCTATGTCGCTTACGAACTGCCTCTGAACGAAAAGACCCACCTGAACCTGCGCTACGGGCTGATGGATTACAAAGATGACATCATCCAGTCCAGCAGTGGCAAGGGCAGATCGCGCTACGACGAATGGGAGGTGAGGCTTTACCGCGACTACGCTGGCGTTACCTGGAGCGCAGGTCTGGTGGGTACCGATCTCTCCCGGACCGAGTGTCAATCATTAACGGGCTACGATGATCTTTGCAGTGCGAGTGTACTGATAGGTGTCAGCAAGTCCTTCTGAGTGAATCCCACGCGATGGTTCTGTCGTCACCGGTCTGTCGCTGGGACCCAATAAAATGCTTGGCTTTGCCAATATCATATCGAGCGATTTCCATGCACAGCGAGACACAGTGCGTCTATGTGAGCGAGGGCTGGATGATGTATGCCGGACCGGGCGGCTTCGATCGCTCGGAAATGGTGGCACCCTGCCTGATCCTCAGTCGCCCGGGCACCTGCCTGCGCTGCGAGATGGATGATGGCCGGCTGATCGATTCGGCCGGACTACTGCATGCGAGTGGCCGGTGGAGTTCCGCGGCCGGGGATGGTCTGGTAATCATCTACTTCGATCCGCTCAGCGCAGAAGGGGTGGGTATCCAACGATCACTGGGGGAACAGGTAATGGCGCTGTGGCCAGTTCCCGGAATGCTGCCTTGGAATGATCTGCTCTTCGACAACCTCTGTTCTGGGAATATCCCACGATCCGCGGTGGTCGACTGGATGGAAAGTTGTCAAACGGAGATCAGAGGAATGCTGTCTCCTGTCGGTGTCGATGAACGCTTGCTACGGGTTGCCAGCACCATCGCCAGCGATACAGAAGGGCGTCTAAGCCTGAAGCCATTGAGCCGAATTGCCAATCTTTCTCCCGATCACCTGCGGCAGCTGTTCAAGCAGCAGGCAGGGATGACGTTGTCCAAGTACAAGGCCTGGAGGCAGCTTCACAGCATGGTGTGCTATGTATGCGAGGCGACGGAAGGCTTGTTATCCCAAGGCACCGGGGAGGCCATTCACTTCGCAGGTTTCTACGATGACTCTCATGGGTACAGAGCGTTGAGCCATTATTTCGGGTCGCGCAAATCCCTATCGAGTGTTTCGTTGCACACAGTGAGTTGCTTGGCGAAGAGCGGCCAGTATGACAGCGGTCGATTCAGGAGTTGCGGTTGAGGCGGGCAAGCGGACGCAGCATTTTTGCGTCAACTGAGACGGTCGCATGACTGTCCCCTTTTGGCCGTTCTTTGCCGGTCTTTATTGTGGGAATACTGGTAAATTTCGATGCATTCGGGTGGTTCAGTGACTGAATTTCGTATCTGGGCGCGCAGCTTACGTTGCGCATAGAGCTTTAGGATTAAGTAAAGAATTTTTGTCCTTGCGGGTGTTTTATGTATTTAGAGAAAAGATTCCTTTCCCTTAGAGCTGATATTTAAGTGCAATGCGGAGAAGCAATGCGACGCATCAATCAGCGCGCGATGAGCCGCGTCGTCATTTGGTTTCTCGGTATCACGAGTAGTCGAAGTCGACCCAAAGAGATGGTGGCGACAGGCAGAATCGGCTGTCAATCTCATCTGCTCTGAGCGAATACGTTAAACAGCTCTAGATTGGCTAGGGAAGGTTGGGCTTACGGCGCAAGTGGGAACTCACCTTAAACTATGCAAGGTGAGCTGGACGGGCGGTTACTCCCAAGTTGCGTAGATACGTCTAGTAGGCATCACAATGAGGCCTTGTAGGAGGTGCCATGATCAAGCTGAATCGCTTCGGTGCCCTCCAACCTACAAATTGCTCGCCCGTTCTTGGTTATGACGAAACTGTGACCCTGGGCGACCAGCGCAAAAAGGCGTCGGAGTCGCCGGCGAGCTTGGCTACAGCTGAAGGTTGTAAACATAACTGAGGTACCTTGTGAATGGTGTTCTAGAGCGTAGCGTCATACAGCCCTCACGTGCGGTGCAACGAGTCGCACCTATAATCGAAACCGTTAGACAAACACGCTCCAGCGTCCCCCTAAAGGAAAAGCCGAAAATCAGTACCTGCCCAGTCATTTAGCTGACGCCGCGTAAGCGGGTCTCGATGAAACTTTCGTTTTTCTCTCAACACTCGACTGGCAGTGGTTGGTCGACCATGGCAATACCGACCCGTCGGATTTCCAAGGATGAATCCCCGAAGACCGGTCGCACATTTCGCCCTAGCTGATTGCCAACGCCTTCCATCAGGTTGCACCACCCCACTCAAGGGCCTGAAGAATACGACGAACTTGTTTAGCTCCTATCTCTGTTTCGCAGAGCATGATCGGTGCCGTCCCACCGAGCGCTTTATTCGGCGCCGACATCCACTGTGTGGCTGTCACTTGTGTCTCAAATATCGCCTCGGCCAAGCGACTGAGCGTAGCAATTCTGTCCAAACGCTCGGAGGCGACAGGATCAAGGTTCTTTTGCTCTCGCCGTCGCCTTTCAAGGGTCGAAATTGATGCATTAAGCAGCGTTTCCAAGTGGCGGTCTTGAAGGTCGAAGGCCAAACGAACAACCTGGATGAGGTCAGCGGGAAACCCTACTTTTATTTGGTGCAGCCTCTCAGAATCCATCAGCGACTCTCGATGGGAACTGAATCGCCAAAAGGCAGCGATCGCCACCTCTCGAGAGACGTTTTTCTTTTTTGCCGGACCTCGAGCCACAGTTGAAGTACTCATCAACGCTTCCTCCAATTGCTTGCTCATCAAATGGAATATGAGCTAACGCCCCTCTAAGCCTGACGTGGAATTGAATCTGAAAGCGCAGAATTTTTCTGCAAGCCCCATCAGAAAGTCTCGAGTCTGAATCAGCGCGCGGGGGCGCTCGTTCGGCAGCATCATGCTCTCCGCCTCGCACGCGCGGTGCATGGTCCAGCCGCTCTATGCTGATGACTTCCGACGACGTTTTTTTGCCCGGTAAATCATCTACAGCCTACACCTACCAAGACGGCCCATTGAGTCTATCTCTGGGATCGGCCCGGGCTTTTCGTGAATCCCCCCCTCTCCGCCTCGGCGTACCGAAAATCAAGACCACCGGGCAATAAAACGCACTGAGGTTTGAGAATCTTGTCTTCTCAAACCTTAGAATTCGACCGCGTGCTCGATCAATGGTGGTGCTGTACAGGTGTAATAACATGGCCTGTATCTCGGTACGAAATAGTCGCTTGCGCAGTCATTTCGACTCGGTGGCGTTGTCGCGTCGCCAGTCGCCAAAGGACTCACCGGCGTCCACATAACGCAGGGCGGTATGCACGTCGCGCCAGCCGACATACTCCATCAAGGCTTTCGGGCTCCATTGGTTGCGCGTGGCCCAGGTGGCAAAGCCGCGGCGTAACGAATGACCGCTGTAGCGTTCCCCCGCGATGCCACTGCGGGTCAGGGCCCGGCGTAACACCCGTGACACGCTGTAGGGGTGCAAGGCGGTCGGGGCCAGATGGCCCCAGCGATCGATGCTGCAAAATACCGGTCCCGCCTGCAATTGACTGAGGCTCAACCACTCCTCGTACGCCTGCACCGGACACAGCCGTTTTAACGCCGGCACACTGACCGTGCGGCCCTGATGCTCACGGTCGGATTTGCTGCTGGACAGAAACAGGGTCAAGCCTTCGCCCACCACCAACTGATTGGTCTCAATCCGCAGGCGACACAGATCGTCGCTGCGAAAGGCGCGCCAAAAGCCCAACAACAGCAAGGCCCGATCGCGACAGGCACGCAAACGCAGCGTCAGGTTGGGTGACGCCTCTTCCAGCTGCAGGGCCGCCACGCACTGCTCCAACTCTCGCAATTGCAAGGGTTCGGCCTGACGCACTGGCCGCGGGTGCAAGGCCTGAATGCCGCGCAGCACGTCACGCACTTGTGGGGCTTTGGTCGGGTCGACAAAACCGTGACTCAGGTGCCAACGCGCCAGAGCCGCCAGATGGCCGCGTAAGGTGCTGATGGACAGGGTTTCGCCGTGCTCAGCCAGATACCGCACGATGCTTTCACTGGACGCCGGCAGAAAACCGCCCCACCCCGCTTCGTAATGGGCCAAGGCTTGCTGGTAGCGCCGCGTCGTACTTTCCCGGCGCGCGGCCTGCAGGTAACGCTCTGCCGTCGTCGCCATACGAGTGCCCTCCTTCCAACTGCGGGTGGGTACCCGACTAAAGTCCAAGCCAGGCAAGTCAGCCACCATGCGCCATACTGCATAATTACCGGGAATCCTACAGGAGCTCCTGACATGGCCCGCGGCGGTATCAACAAAGCTCTGGTGCACGCGGCGCGTGACGCCCTGCTGGCTCGGGGGCTGCATCCGAGCATCGACCTGGTGCGGGTCGAGTTGGGCAACACCGGTTCGAAAAGCACCATTCAACGGTACTTGAAGGAACTCAACGGCAGCCACGCCGCCAATCAAGAAACGCCACCGAGCGTCAGTGATGAACTGCTCACCCTGGTCAGTAGTCTAGCCGAACGCCTGACCCAGCAAGCGCAGGACGCTGTGGCCGAAGAGCGCGAGTACCTCGACCGCCAGCAGGTCAGCTATACACAAGAACGCGTGCAGCTACGCGAACGTCTTGAACAAGCACTGTCCACCATCACCCGCCTCACTGGCGAACTGGAACAGCAGCGACAGTGCGAACGGCAACTGCGCGAGCAACTGCAAGACGGTGAAGGAGAGCGTCAGCAATTGCGACAGCTGGTGACGGGCCAGCAACAGCTACTTGAAGAGCGAGCCAATCGGCTGCAATCACTGGAGGACAAACACCAACATGCTCGAGAAGGGCTGGAGCATTATCGACAGGAGCAACTGGCTCAGCGTAGGCAGGAACTGCGTCGGCACGACGAGCAGACTAATCAGTTACGCCAGGAACTGCGGTCCTTGCAGAACGTGCAACTGGCCAAACAGGAAGAGTTGGTCACTGTGTACCGCGAGCACGAACGCTTGCTCAATGAACACCGTGCGCAGCAGGAGCAGCTTCGACAACAGGCCAAGACTGTTCGTGACAGTCAGCACACCAACGACACGTTGAACGAACAGTTACGCCAAACGCTGACCGACCAAGCGGTATTGCGGGAGCGGGTGAAACCTTATCTGCTGCAACACCGCGAAAACCGGCGGCAGTTGCGCGAACAGACACGTCAGATTGAGACGCTGCGAACCCTCCTGAGTCAATTGGCGCCTCCCGCCTAAAACGGGGCATTCCACTCGGTTATCGGTCGCGAAAGATACGCCGCATCTGTGTACACCACTTGATTGCCGAGCTCGCGCCTCGCTTGTTAATCAGAACGCTGAATAACACGTTCAGATTGAGAGGGCGTGAACACGCGACACGCAGCGCCTGAATCCCACTTCGAACGGCAGAACGGCAGACACTACGCAGCTGGAGTGCACACCTTGCGCAGATTAACACCACCGAGCGCGCCATCTATCGCTGCAGCAGCGATTTGGTCAACCGCCAATTAGATTGTGGATATTTTCCAACCCTGCACCGCTTTAACATCCAGCTTCCACCATTTGAAGCAAAAGTACCTTCCATTTTTCCTGCGCATCTGTTTGCGACATCGCTTGAATAGCGGGGCTAATTCTGGTGAACAAAAATTGATGGGCGTGCGTGGTGCGCACACCTCTTGGTCTGTCAGACGCGGTACCACATTGTCCAAATCAATGAACATAGCGTGCACCATTTTTAATGCTTGATTCTCCGTCATTCCACATTGCCGCTGAAGTGCGCGAACAAGGCGACGTAGATTTTTCAATCGGCGCTTGAACTGCTGCAGACTACTTGGCCAACCGCGAACAGGGCAAAGAACGACCTGACGAATCAGACGATCCACGATCTGAAACAACAAGCGCGTGGCTCCCGTCATCTCAGGATGTAGGCACATCAACAAAAAAATCTGGGAAAAGCGCCGACTCAGCCAAACCCGCTGCGCTTCCAAACGAGACGAGCGGCTCCAAAGGATAACGAGCGCAAAACACAAACATCGCCAATCACTATATGCGATCGGCTGCCAGTGCTTGAGCGAGCACTTGTCCAGGTAATGGTCATCAGTCTGGATGCTTCCAGCCAACCTTTCCCGTGTGCGCCGGTTGCGTTCATGCAGTTTGCGCCATTCAAGTTTGCCCGTACCGAGTCGTACAAGCTTGTCTAATTCGTGCGAAAACGCCTCCAGTTGGAACAACACCACCCACAATGGGTTTATTAGCACCATAAATACGATAGTGAAGCGTTTGCACAGGGCAGCTCGTAAACTTGGCGCGACTAAAACACCGCGCAAGTAACGCCTCCATTTCGTACTCGGATCATCGCACCTAAACCCCAAAAACTGTCGCTCGAAGTCCTGCCCCCAGCGCATGAGTGAGCTAGGTTCGCGCTTGATTTTGGCGGCAATGATTAAGGTATTGATAAATACGATCGCTCGTACGCGGTTGATCGCCTTTCGATACGGGCGCAGATCTAGCTTATTTGCCGCTCTGTCAGGGTCTTTCATCATGTAGTGATACTACATAAATTTTAACCTGATTAAACACCGAGCCAAAACAGGCCACAGAACGCTTCGTTATCTAGTAAATAACTAAACGACATAACAGGTAATACGTAATTATTATGTAATAGAACCATCCACCACATATAAAAAAAACATATATATGTCTAGCACACCGCTTAGGTCCACGAGTTTGTGCATTTTCCAGAAAAACAATCTTTTGGGTCGATGGAGTTTACGGCTGATAATGGCGACACCTACCACAAGGAGGCGGTGCCCCATATTGGCGACGGAGTACGGAAATGAAGATCACATACCTATTTCTGCCGAATAAACGTTTGAAGCCAAAGCTTCTGCGTCAAGTGACAAGACAACGTCTGTTACAACCAAACCCCGTGGTACGGGATGATCGCTTTAGGAGCGATAACGGCCAGTTGCGCCGGAACCGTCGGATCGTCGACAGCCAGATAGACTTCAACGCATTGTCAGCGCCACCGAACCTGCTATCGCGTCATTCGCTCTCACATGAGAGGCACTTCGATCGTACTCAACCTCTGTGGATCAGGAACCCACGCACCTGCACGCCGTTCTTTACCCCGACAACGATCAAAATCGAAACCCCCTTCATGGACATAAAACTGAAGAACGTTGATACCCGCCTAAGTGGCCCGTACTACATGACGACGGCGACGGAGCTCCGCTCCTCCAACATCGTTGCATGCCGATATTTTTCCGGCGCGACGCTCAAGCAAGCCACCCTCATGGCCGCACACTTGACGTTTGAAACAGTGTTTGCTTGGGTATCCATGCATGCTCGAGTTGCACAACGCTACAAGTACCGTGGTACCGACTTTGAGGTAGTCGATTTTCGAAAAGGATCTGCTTTGCTGTGTTCGACGGAATTTGCTGACGGGTACGCTGAGCTACGTGCGGATGCACCATCGCGCTACCCACCACAACATTTCCGCGAGCCACAGGCAATCTCCATACCCGCACACCAGACTTCAGCACAGAGGATTGCTAGGGGCTTCACAAAAAACGCTCCAAGGCGCCAGCGGATCGATCGCCAACCGAAAATGGTTCAAGATATCGTGAGGCACCACGCCAATGCGAACTGGATCTACCCAGTGCGTTCTCGTTACAGCGCAGTGGTTCGAGTCATCGTCATGGAACTTACGCGCCGCAATCAATTACTTATTGTCAGTGACCAAGTCAAGGTACCCAGCCGCAGCACTTTGTACCGGATACTTCGCGAACTCGAAATGAAATCGAGTAGAACCGGAGTATTATCAGGAATAAAATGCGCCTCCCCCCCTAACCATACTATCTATATAAAATTAGGCCAGCCGCGCCGCCCATCGGAAACAAAGTTGAAATGGTGAACCGTCACAACCATTCTAAGTTCGAGAAACGTAAGCGAACACACTAGCGTAAAGATACAGATTGATTTAATAAGCATGGAAAAAGAGCATGTACTCGCACACTGCTCTCGACTTTACGTGCTCCAAGGAACTCTGACTCACCCAAAACAAACAATGGCAACTCGGATCGTAATTCAGAGTGAAGGACTTACTTAGCACAAGCGCCCCTCGTGAGCCACATCGAACACTTAGTGGCCTGGGTAAAAGCTCTTGGCTAAAAACCAAACTGTCGTTTAACGAAGCTCTGCAGCGGGAGATCGCAAGATGATCATCACGTCAGGAAAAATCAACCTCGACGACGGGCCTGCACGTAAATCCATCCGGCGGCGACGGCAAAATTTCATCTCGGTTTTTCCATCCTTGAAGAATGGCCATTCGATGGAGTGTGATGCGGTGCTGGAATCGGCCTATTGCATTTGGTTGGAGTACGACGCCCAGGTCGTCAAATACTACACGCAGCCGCATACCTTTACCTGGTTTGATGACGATCAGCAATATGTATATACGCCGGACTTCCTCGTCGTACTCACGCACGGTGACAGCTACTTTACGGAGGTAAAGTACGATTTAAACAAACAACGGTTAAGTCGACTGGACAAAATGGACAGCTTCAATGCGCTTTGCATTCAGGAAGGTTGGGCCTTTCACCGCTGCGACCAGCAGAGTATCACCGGTTCGCCGAAATTTCAGACTCTCAAAGACCTGTACAGTCGAATAAGGCCTTACAACGAACAACAGCAAATGTACTTCTTTCACTATTTGCAAAAGCGTAGTTGGCCAACGACGTTGGGCGATCTGATGCAGGATCGCGCCGCTCCGGACATCGGAACCATTTGCTACAACCTATTCACAGGACGATTGATCGCTGATTTAACCCAGCGCTTGACGTTGGACCTCGTAGTCAATCCGGCCCTCTCTCATGAATGAAAACCTATTAGACATTGCGGTCGGCAGCCAATACATCATTAATGGCCGGACCATGGAGGTCATCTATGTCGACGAGGAACTGGTGACCCTAAGGGACTTGGAGCGCCTTTATACCCTATCCATGACAGTCAGTTCACTAGTTAGGGATCTGGCCCATCGAAACATCGTCCAATTCGCACGCCCGCCAGGGGCGGGATCCAAGGCCTTAGCTTTTCTCAATCCAGAAGACCCTCAGGTCATCGCCGCCAAGCGAAAACACTTTTATGTCGATGCGGCGCTAAAACAACTAGGAGGGTCCCTTCCTGAACAGGCAACAAAAGCACTAATTCTTAAACTCAAAAAGGAAATAAATGACCCCTCCCCCCCCTGCTACAACTCGCTGTACAAATGGTCTAAGCGCTATCTTGAGCATAACTGCGATCGATTTTGTTTACTGAAGGAACATAGTTCGGCGCCGCGTGGTAAGCGCCTAGATCTAGAAGTTGAGGCGATAATCCAAGAAATGATTAATCTGTGGTATTTCAGAACGCCGCCAGCAAAAGTAAAAAGCATACATAGCTATGTCTGCGGCCAGATCGCGTTAATTAATCGCCGCCGAGAGGGTTACTCAACCTTACTGTTGAAGAAGCCTGCACTGTCCACTGTCCAGCGAAAGATAGCCAGATTGTGCCAGTTATCCGCTGATAGTGCGCGGCATGGATCGGAATATGTAAAAAAGCACCATCATTCGAGCAAGTTCAGCGCAGAACCGGACGAGGTACTGGATCTCGCTGAAATAGATACACACCAGTTAGACATAGACGTTATCGATAAGGAGGGAAATCTACTCGGACATATCGTATATTGGACCGTTATCTTAGAGATCAAGACTCGATGCGTTATTGGCTGGGAACTTTCCGCAACTTATCCCTGTGCAGAAAAAACCATTCGCGCACTGAAAAAAGCACTTCAGGCGGTGATCGGCGAAGAACGTCGTCGAGGCAAACCCCACGCAATCCACAGCGACAATGGCTCTGAATTTTACAACATCGTAATCCATGAGTTTTTAGATCGGTTGAACATTGTTCATACTCGAGGTCCCCCCTATGTGCCAAATGCACGGGCGCGCTTAGAACGTTTTTTTGAAACCTTTGAGCTATGGTTACATGAACAAGCGGGAACCACTATGTCTAATCCTTCGGACTGTAAATATTACAATTCTGAACGGGAAGCGGCGTACACCGTAGAGAGTCTGAATCGACACGTCGAATACTGGTTGGAGAACGTTTACCACCAACGAAAGCATCGCACGTTGAATATGCCTCCGGCGACTGCGTGGGAACGAGGAATGAAAAATCGGCTGCCGCCGGAAAAGTTTTCCGAGGAAGACCTAGATATCCTATGCCGTGGTGTTCAGTATGCCAACATCACCGCTGCCGGGCGAGTACAGTTTTTATGCTTAAGTTGGTACGGCCCGAGCCTTCAGGAAATCCGTTCGAAACTAAAAAGCGGGCAAAAGGCAATATGTTATTACAACCCTTTAGATTTAGGCGAAATATGGATCGCGCACCCGGATAGGCCTCGAGAGAGAGAGCGAGCGTATGCCACACGTCCTGAGTACCAAAATAATTTAACTCTCTCAGAACATCAGACTTTGCACGCGAAGTACTTGGCAGAGGGTCGCACATTCGACGACAGTAATCCCGACGCCGCCTTATTGGAGCTTCGACAACAAATGGCCGAGGAATATCGGGATACACGTCGACTGTGTAGTAAGGCGAGAAAACAAAACGCTTCCAAACCCAAAGACCCGACAGCGAACAACCAGACTGATATTTCAGAGACCGACAATGCACAGCATAAAGTTGAGGATATCCCTAACTTCGAGGTAGAGAAGTTATGAACAATGTTGCTCAAGAAACCAACATCAACGAAATCTTGGAATCCCTATCCGCCTGTACGGTTTGGTACCCGGACTATCAGGAGGCCATGCGGCTGATTACAAAATGCATCGATACCACACATAACCGAAAAGACCCCTCTTCCGCCATGTTGATAGGTACCACCGGAGTTGGAAAAACCAGACTATGCCACATGATTGAAAAACAGCTAGGACTAGCTAATAACGTAGAGGACGACCAATGCGTGAAAGAAAAACGTCCTTGCGTTTATATTGAACTACCTGAATCCGCTACGATAAGAAGCTTGTCCATGGTGATGGCCAGAACTCTCAATGAGCACCCAAACGACATGCAAAGTGTTACCTCTCTAGAGGTTATCATCATAGAAAGACTTATTACAATGGAAGTAAAACTGGTGATATTTGATGATTTTCACCATATTGCTGAAAAAGGCAGATCAAAAACAAAAAACTCGCTATGCAACTGGTTAATTAAACTTATGAACAACTCAGGCATACCGTTTCTAATATCAGGATCGCCCGGAGCAGAAAGCACTATCAATACAATTCAAGAGTTAAGTGATCGTTTCCCCTATCGCGCCCGCCTGAAAACTCTTCCTTTAGCTGAAGAGCAAACAAAACCTGTATTGCTTGGTGTACTTGCAGGTTTGCAACGGGAAATTGTCAGATTAGGAAGTTTGAAAAGCTACCCTCACTTAACGGATCCAAACCACTACAAAGCCATATACCTGGCAACCCAGGGAAATTTTAGAAGATTAAGTAACTTGCTACATGATAGCTTCCGACTCGCCCTGATTCGAGGGGACTTCATCCTGACAATATCGGATTTTGCGAATGCTGCTGATGACCTGGCATTTTGTTGTAGCCCAAACTATTTTCGCATGAACTCTCAACAACTTAATAAAGAATTAAAAGCCAAAGCCAACCAACTATTGAAGGCTAAAAAATGAACAAGCTTTGTTACGTTGCAAAACCTCAGCAGTGGGAAAGTCCCAAAGGCGTTCTAATGCGCACAGCACTTCACAACGGTTACCGAAATGTCGCACTTATGTGTACGGCGCTGAAAGTTCCTTGTACTGGGGACGGACTAGATTTATTGACAGAAGAATCACCTATCATGAAAATTTTAGCTATGGTTACGCCAACAATCGAGCAATCAATCATAGCAAATACTTACGCGGTGAAAAATACTGAGGCTGCACTATGGATTATTGATGAGCTTTCCGTCTGCCGCTCGAATTTTCTACATCACTTCGCGTACTGCCCGAAATGCTTGAGTGAAGAGCTTATTACCGTATTTCAAGACATCCATGGATTAACCATTTGCCCTATCCATAGAACGCAAATTATCACAAAGTGCCCTGACTGCCATCAGACTGAACATTGGACAACGGCTAATTTGTTATTCTGCAAGTGTGGATCTGACCGGCGAAATACCACATGCAAAAACGCTAAATTACTCCAAGAGCAGAACCTCGAGACATTTGGCCCTGACACCTACTTACCACAGCTTTCACGAATAACCGAGATAGCACAAATATGTGAAAATATATGGTACTCAAGACAATCTGAAAATGAACAAAAACCTTGCTTTCTCCTAGACACTGTTCGGCAACATGCAACGACGATGATCACGACACAAGTAGCGAAATACCCTGGATTCACACGCACGATGCACTTATCACCCTGGGTTTCAGGTCACCCTCTGTTAGCAGAAATCGCCGGTGGCATGATTACAGAAAAATCAACCTTCAATAAAATATGCCTTACCGGACGATGCTGCGCGGACGTCCAACTAACCATAAATGAAATTATTTACTCAATAGGCAACTGGGAAGATTGGCCAAAAGACAGATCTTTCGTCTATAAAAATTTTCATCTAAATCGGCGCCCCACAGGAAAATGTTACTATCATAGTTTTACTCCTATCTGTAGGATTATCCATTTTTTAAGCGAAAGCAAACTTCATCTTAAATCCAAAAAGGAAATCAGCGAATTAAATTATCTATCTACACCAGAAGCGGGCAAACTACTACAATGCAGCAGCGGGACAGTACTGCAGTTAGCCGAATTGGGATACTTACAGAGATCCAGCCAAAATCAAAAATCAGGAAGCGGGCATCGCGCTTTAATCACTAAACTCTCGGTAAAGCACTTTCGCGACAAATTCATCCTCGTGGGACAGATCTCAAATCTTCTGAAAACAACGCCGATAAAAACAGTTCGCTTACTTAATCAACTTGGTATCTCTTCGAATCATGACAAACTCGGCCCGTATGTTTACGAGCAATATATAATACATACCGCTTGGGATAAATTAGAGAAGGCGTTGAAAAATCCCCCTTCCCTTTTCCCAATCGTTCTGTCTCCGACTCAAGGCGTCCACAACTCCTTTAAAACAATTGACTTGAGTAAAAACGTCACTGAGGAAGATTTGCTTCTGCAGCCTATATTTATTACAGAGCGCACACCCGAAGATAACAAGTGCTGCTACACAACCAATGAAGCTGCTACATTTTTAAATATCTCAGGCAAACTTTTACAGTATCGATTTGTTCTTACAGGGCTAATTACACCAGAATTTATCGATCACACCCCCCGTTATTCATTAGCTCACATAAACACTATGAACAGCCACTTACAGCAACACCTATCCATCGAACAGATCACTAGAGTATTTAGATGTGGACGAAATAAAACCAACAGACTGCTGAATTCATTCAACCTCAAACCGTCGTGCATACTACTTTATTCTAACGGAGACAAACAATCACTTTACAGCAAATCTGACATTTATGATCTTAGCACTCGCCCAACAACAAAAAAACGCAAAGGAACGATCAAGAGCAAGAGCAAGAGCAATCTAAAAAAACGAACTTCTACTTATGACTGCCCCCCACCGCCTCGTTACTAGACAACATTGACATTATTTTTCAATGCAACACATACATCAATTCAGAGCAAACTACAATCTACTTAAACAATTCCAAATGAGAAGCTCACCCCACACGCAATCTGTAGAGACATGTGCGGACTTCCGCGGATAAATACATTTCTATTCACTGGCTTACCTCCTCCCCCCTATCATCGTACACTTTTCCTTCTCCTCCCGCCTCCAAAGAAAATTTCAACGTTATCCATAGCAACATAGAGTCGCTTTTTTGAACCACCCTCAATCAAATTTCTATGCCCAGATTTCAACTTATAAAATCATTAAAAACATCATATCTGACGCTCTCAGAACTTTAACTTCAAATGACTCCGGATATTATTTTTTTATAAACTAATGCTTTTTTTCTTTACCCTTTAATGATCTACGGGCCTCAACCCATTGATCTGAAACAAGGCAATTTTATTTTCTGATGACCACCGAAGTCAGCGGGTAATCCGAGGTCGATACTCGACTCCAACAACAAGGCAGCCCGCCTTGAACTTTTGGAGAATGACATGACCACTCAGAACCTCAGCGGCAAAGTAGCTCTAGTCCAGGGCGGCTCACGCGGCATCGGCGCCGCTATCGTCAAACGCCTGGCCGCTCAAGGCGCAGCCGTTGCCTTCACCTACGTCAGCTCGACGGCCAAGGCTGAAGAGTTGCAGAACAGCATTACCGCGACCGGCGGCAAAGCCTTGGCTATCAAGGCCGACAGTGCCGATGCCGTCGCCATCCGCAACGCTGTCAGCAGCACCGTCGAAACCTTTGGTCGGCTGGACATTCTGGTCAACAACGCCGGCGTGCTGGCTGTCGCACCACTGGAAGACTTCAAACTAGAAGACTTCGATCAAACCCTGGCCATCAACGTGCGCAGCGTGTTCATCGCGACTCAGGAAGCCGCCAAACACATGACCGAAGGCGGCCGCATCATCAACATCGGCAGCACCAACGCTGACCGCATGCCCTTCGCCGGTGGCGGCCCGTACGCCATGAGCAAAGCCGCGCTGGTCGGCTTGACCAAAGGTCTGTCCCGCGACCTCGGCCCGCGAGGCATCACCATCAATAATGTGCAGCCCGGCCCGGTCGACACCGACATGAACCCGGCTGACAGCGATTTTGCTGAAACCCTGATGGGCTACATGGCTGTCGGTCGCTACGGCAAGGTCGACGAAATCGCCAGCTTCGTCGCCTACCTGGCAGGCCCGGAAACCGGCTACATCACCGGTGCCAGCCTGACCATCGACGGTGGTTTTGGCGCCTGATTCATCGCCATAAAAAACGCCGGGCAACGTTTGATCACGTTGTCCGGCGTTTTGCTGTGTCAGTGATTACCCGCTCCCGATCATGCCCACTCAAGTATTGGCAACCCGCACGCCCCAGGCTGGAAAGCCTTCAACGTCCGAATAATCCCGTCAGCGTGGGCATACTTTGCGTCCGCCATCGCCGCGTCGGGCACCGCAATTGCTGTCATCCCCGCCGCTTTCGCCGCCGTGACGCCAAAGGGCGAATCTTCGAACACCAGGCAATCCTGCGGTGCCACGCCCAGTCGCCGCGCAGCCGTCAGGAAGATATCCGGTGCCGGCTTGGCAGCGGCCACCTCTGGATCGTCAGCCGTGACGATGGTGTCGAACAGCGCAAACCAGTCACCGTGCGACGTGGTCTTCTGCCCAAAAGACTGCCGCGAAGAACTGGTGCCCACCGCAATCGGGATGTTATGGGCCTTCAAATGCCGAACCAGCTCCTGCGCACCCGGCATCGCCAACGCCCCCGGAAAACGTTCGCGCATCAGCGGCTCACGCACCCGCAAAAACTCCTCGGCGGTAATCGGTAAATCCAGCGCCTCGACGACATACCGCGCCAGATCACCCGCCCCACGGCCAATGATGTTCTGCTTGATGCTCCAGTCGAAAATCCGGCCATAACGATCGGCAATAATCTGCGTGACCTCGGTGTAAATCCCCTCGGTATCGAGCAACAAACCATCCATATCGAAAATCACGGCCTTGATCGGGCCCAACGCATTCAACTGTGCATTCATCGCATCTGATCCGTTTATCAAAATACATCCCAGGGGCGGCTCAGGTACGGCCAGTGTGTTGAACGATTAAAGGATTCAGCAGGATAACGAGCACGGTCCACATGCGGCAACAGTTTGGGGCAACTGAGTCTCGGGACGCGACCGTGGGGCTTTCAGGCTCACGGCAAAAACCAAGGGTTTTCGTCACATTTACTTATAAAACCCCTCTTAAAGCCTTATAAAAAACTTATTACCATCCCTTCAATCAAATCAACTGGTCCAGAAAAGCCGTGACGAACGCACCTACTGACGTACAAATCATCAACGGCCCGGACGGTAAACCGGCCTTCGTCGTCATTCCCTATGAGCAATACAAGGCTCAACAAGGCGAAGCCGATCTGATCCCGCACGAAGTGGTCAGCCGCATGGTGGATGGCGCCACCCCGATTCGCGCCTGGCGCGAACACTTGAACCTCACCCAGGAAGAAGTGGCAAAACGCATGGGGATTTCACAACCAGCTTTTGCGCAACAGGAAGCGGTGAACAAACCGCGCCGCGCCACACGGGAGAAAATTGCATTGGCGTTCGGGATCAAGGCGGATCAGCTGGAGGTGTAAGATCAAAAGAAAACGTGCAGATTGGGACTTTTCCGACAAGTTTTCGGGGTTGCTTTGAGCACGGTGCGCGGCTAACCTTCGCGGGTCGCTGCCAATTCAGCGAACGGGTTTCGCAGCCCGGATCAACTCTAGGCGCATAGCGTCCACCGTCCGAAAGCAGACGCTTTTTTTATGTCTGTCATTTCGTGTTATGGCGGCTGTGCGTGGGAGACCTTCGGGTCTGCCGGGTTCCTAGAGTCCCGGTCTGCGAACCCGCGTACAGCTGCCACCCTACTTTCGTTTCGCAGCGAACCGTGGCAGCTCCATTACTCTAGGAGCGTCACCATGATCAAAGTCACCCCCGATCCCCCTGAAACCGAAAACGTTTCCCCCTACGAATCCTTCGACTCGAAAAAACTCCACGACTCCGCACCTCGTGCCCTCGATCACTACCTGACGCCGCCAGTTGGCAATCCTCGAGCCTGCGTTGACCGTCCGGAACAGATCTTCGTCGTCGCCCCGGACATCAACACCCAGACACTGTTGATCAATGCCTATGAGACGTTCTCTTCATCGAGCATCCTGGCCCTGGACCTTTCTGATGACCTCGAAGGTAAGCACCGCAACCTCGCACTGGCGATTCAGCAGTTGATGGAGTTGGGGTTAATGTTGATCGACAAGGCGCTGGATCGAGAGTATTCGGTCAAGTTGTAGAGCGCGTTTGTCAGCTAAATATTTGTTGAATGGAAGACCATCGCGAGCAAGCTCGCTCCCACATTGGATCTGTGTCAGACCACAAAACCTGTGGGAGCGAGCTTGCTCGCGATAGCGGTCTGGCAGGCGATACATGTAGAAAGCCTGACTCATTCAGCAAAAAGCCCACTGACCATTCAGGTTCAGTGGGCTTTTTGTTGGGGCAACTTCCGTTGCCCACTGCCGCCTGTTCTTGCATTTTCTGGCGCAAGCTCAAGGGGCGCATGTCGGTCCACACCTCTTCGATGTAGGCCAGGCATTCTTTCTTGAAACCGCTTTTGCCGACGGAGCTTTACACCTTCAAGGGGCTTTCTATGAGGGCGGTGCCAATGGCTTATGCATGGGCGTCGCCGTAAGCCCGGCGACGGTGAAGGTTTCAGCCGATTGTCGGTACCCCAGCCGGGCATAAAAATCCAGGCCGGTGCGGGTACTGCTCAGGGTTGCTTCTGTCCATCCCTGCCCTGACAACCAGGCTTCAAGATCACGTACCAACGCCAGCCCGGCACCGCGTCGAAACCACTCGGGCTGGACATAACAAAAAGTTATGCGGCCAGAGTCCGCGGCCATACCGACCCCGATCGGTTTGTCGTGAAGCAGAGCCACATTCAAGTACCGCCGCTGGTCGGTCAGCCAGGGTAAAACATGGTCGACGGTTTTGTTGCGCGTCCAGGCAGCGACGATGTGCGGGTTGTTGCGGTGATCGACCGCACACCCCAGTTTGATCGAGCGCTCGAGTATCCGGCTGATAATGCCGGCATCGGCAGGTTTTGCCTTGCAGATTTCTATCGGTACATCCATAGCGCTATAACCTCAATCCATTGAGTCAGGCGCGGTGGACATTACCGTCACAACGCCCGCAATAGCGAATGGATTGAGGTTACATTTCTTGTGCGACGTAGCGTTTAAACAGACTGCAACGGCATGGTCAGCTCGACCCGCAGGCCGTCGGGTCGGCTGTCAAAATGCAGAACGCAGTCGCAACGCTGAACAATCGCCTGCACGATCGCCAGACCAAGGCCGCAACCGGTGCTCTTGCCGTTGCGCCAGAAGCGTTGAGTCAGGTGCTGCAGGTCTTCCTGAGCAATGCCGGGGCCATGGTCACGCACTAGAAAGCACACGCGATTGCCGATGGTTTCCAGCGTCAGCTCGACCGAAGCATCGCCCGGGGTGTGGCGCAAAGCGTTGTCCAACAGGTTGCGCAAGGCGGCAATCGACAATACGGACGGCATTTCTACGGGTGCGCAAGAGCAGTCGTCGGGCAGGTGCAATTTGATCCGCTGGCGATCGCCGCTGGCCGCATCCTGAATGGCCAGACGCGCCACCTGCTCGGCGTTGCACTGCACCCCGTCATCGAACGACAGGCTGCCTTCGACCCGGGCCAGCAGCAACAATTGCTCAAGGGTTCGATGCAAACGATCAGCGCCTTCTTCAGCCCGGGCCAAGGACTGATCCCGCGCCGCGCCTTCGGTCATCCGCGCCACCTGCAGGTGGGTCTTGATCGCCGTCAGCGGGCTGCGCAGTTCGTGGGCGGCATCACCGGTGAGACGGCGTTCGCGTTCGATGGTTTTGCCGATCCGCTGGAACAGCTGATTCTGGGTATCGAGCAACGGTTGCAGCTCGCTGGGCAGCGGCTGAATCTGCAAGGGTTCGAGAGAATCGGCACTGCGCCGCATCAAAGCATCGCGCATGCGGTTCAGCGGCGCCAGACCTTGGCCGATGCCCAGCCAGAGCAGGCACAGGCAGCCCAACAACGCCACGCCTACCGGTACCGATGCTGCGAGCAGCACCGAAAGGTTCAGCGCCTCACGCTCGACCTGACGGTCTGCGGTGGTAATACGCAGATCGCCTCTGTCCAGGGTAAAGCTGCGCCAACGCGCGCCGTCGATCATCTGGTCATGGAAGCCCATCTTCGCGGCTTCCAGCTTTTGCTCAGGGGTGCTGTGGCTGCGGGCGAGAATTTCGCCGCGCAAGGAGCTGACCTGACAGGCCATGCCTCCGGGAATGTTCAGTTGTTCGGCACTGAAATGCGTGCCCTCGCCTTTGCTCGGCAACGCCGGGAGTTGTTCCAGCAGCCCGGCGACCATACGTGCCGAGGCCACCAGCCGCTGGTCGAGTGAAAACATCATCTGATTGCGCAGATCACTGAGCATCCAGGCCGCGGCCAAGGCCCAGATCAGGGCGAAGGCAACACCGAGGGTCAGGCTCAGGCGCAAACGCAAACTCATCACGGCTATTGCTCCCCACCGTCCGCCGGCCCCAGGCGATAGCCCAGACCGCGCACGGTTTCGACGATACCGTTACCGAGTTTGCGCCGCAGGTGGTGGATATGCACGTTGAGGGCGTTGCTTTCCAATTCATCGTTGAAGCCGTAGACGCTGTCTTTCAGCTGCTCGCTGGACAGCACCCGCCCACGATTGTGCAACAACGCCTGCAACAGCGACTGCTCACGCCGCGACAGATCCACCGGCTGGCCGGCCAAAAAGGTTTCCCGACTGCTGGGGTTGTAGGTCAGACGCCCATGTTCGATCAGATTAACGCTGCGCCCGGCGACCCGGCGCAACAGGGTATGCAGGCGAGCGGCCAGTTCGCGCAGGTCAAAGGGCTTGAGCAGGTAGTCATCGGCACCGGCCTGCAAGCCGTCGACCCGATCGGTCACCGAATCGCGCGCGGTGAGAATCAGCACCGGCAGCTCCAGCCCTTGATGGCGCAGCTGCTGCAACAACTTCAGGCCGTCCTCGTCCGGCAAGCCGAGGTCGAGCACCATGACGTCGAACTCGGCCACCTTCAGCATTGCCCGTGCGGCGCCCGCCGTGGCGACGTGCTCCACCGTCAAGCCCTGGGCGGTGAGACCGGCGACAATACCGCTGGCGATCAGCTCATCATCTTCACAGACAAGTACGTGCATGGTGAGCCCTGTAGAAAAGCGTTGATTAAGACCGTACCGGATTAAGCGGGCATTATGCCCTGCCCTCTGCAAACATTAGGAAAAGTCCTACAACCCAACGATAGACGGGTTAATCACCGGTTAATCGCCGACACCCATTGTGCTCATCAACTGCACCGCTCTAAGGCTTTATTTCATGCGTCGACTGTTTGTTTTCTTTTTCATGCTTATCTCAGGCCTGGCTCAAGCGGGGTCAAATCCGTTCGAGACCAAACCCGAATTCCTGCCGGTCAGCAAAGCCTTCATGTTCACCTCTGAACGACTTGAGTCGGGGGAAACCCAGCTCTTTTGGCAAATTGCCGACGGCTATTACCTGTACCAACAACGACTTAAATTCGACGGTTTACCCGATGCACAAAAGCCACCGCTGCCCGAGGGCGAAGCCCACAGCGACGAGTTCTTCGGCGAACAACAGGTCTATCGCCAAGGTCTGGAACTGCGGATCCCGGCCGGAGCCAGCGGTCAGATCAAGGTCGGCTTTCAGGGCTGCGCCGATGCCGGTTTGTGTTATCCGCCGCAAACCGAGGTCGTCGACCTGGGTGGCAGCACGACGGTAGCAAACGCAACGCAAGCGCCGGATCAGGCACTTGCCAGCGGCCTGCAACAACGGGCGCTGGGCTGGAGTTTGCTGGTGTTTTTTGGCCTGGGCCTTCTGCTGGCGTTCACCCCGTGTTCACTTCCAATGTTGCCGATTCTCGCCGGCTTGATCGTCGGCAGTGGCGCCAGTCCCAAGCGTGGTTTTGCCCTTGCCGGCAGTTACGTGATCAGCATGGCGCTGGTGTACGCCGCGATGGGTGTTCTCGCCGCCCTGCTCGGCGCCAACCTGCCGGCGCTGTTGCAGCAACCCTGGATACTGGGCAGTTTTGCGGCGGTGTTCGTCCTGCTGTCACTGCCGATGTTCGGCTTCTTTGAACTGCAACTGCCAGTCGCGGTGCGTGATCGTCTGGAGAACGTAGGGCGCACACGCCGCGGCGGCAGCCTGATCGGCGCCGGGGTGCTGGGAGCCTTGTCCGGTCTGTTGGTGGGCCCGTGCATGACTGCGCCGCTGGCCGGTGCCTTGCTGTACATCGCCCAGAGCGGTAATGCGCTGCATGGCGGGTTGATCCTGTTCGCCATGGGCATCGGCATTGGCGTGCCGCTGTTGCTGCTGGTCACCGTCGGCAATCGCTTCCTGCCCAAGCCCGGCACCTGGATGAACCTGCTCAAGGGCATCTTCGGTTTCCTGTTCCTGGGCACCGCTATCCTGATGCTTCGCCCAGTGCTCGATGAGTCGCTGTGGATCGGTTTGTGGGGCGCGTTGTTGCTGATCATGGCCTATGCCGGTTGGCGGCAAACTGCTGGCTACGGGCACGCCACCCATGTGTTCGGCGCGAGTTCGGTGCTGTTCGGATTGTGGGGCAGCGTATTGTTGATCGGTGCCGCTGGTGGTAGCGATGATGTGTGGCGGCCGTTGCAGGTCTACAGCGCTTCTCGTTCAGTCAGTGTCGCCGGTCCCACGGCACACGAGGCTTTTATCACTGTCAAAGACCCTGCGGCCCTGCAAAGCGAACTGGACACCGCCAAGGCCCAAGGTAAATGGGTGTTGCTGGACTACTACGCGGACTGGTGCGTGTCGTGCAAAATCATGGAAAAACAGGTATTCGCCAAGGCTGAGGTATTGGCGGCCCTGAAAGACGTGCACCTGCTGCGCCTGGACGTGACCGCCGACAACACCGCCAGCCGCGAATTGCTCAGTCGCTACAAAGTGCCGGGGCCACCGAGCCTGTTATGGATCGGCCCGAACGGTGAAGAACGCCGCGGTCAGCGCATTACCGGTGAGGTCGATGCTCAAGCGTTCCTGCAACGCTGGACTATCACCCAGGAAGCCCGCTAATGCTGACTTTTACCATCGGCACGTTTGCCATCGCGCTCAACCATTTGTTACTGATCAGTGCCCTGGCACTGGCCACGCTGGTGGGTTGGCGTGTCGCCAAGCGCGGTGGCGAGAATCCTGAGTCGGTGCTGTTCAGCCTGTTTCTGTTGGGGATGTTGGCCGCTCGTGTGGGGTTTGTCATCGCCTACTGGACCCATTACCGTGATGACCTGTGGCAGGTCATCGATGTTCGCGACGGCGGTTTCCTGGCCTGGCCGGGCGTCATTGTCCTGCTGCTTGGCGCGGTGGTTTGGTGCTGGCGACGGCCTGTACTTCGGCGGCCACTGGGCTTCGGGGTGGGCAGCGGGTTGCTGTTTTGGCTGTTGGCGAGTTTTTCCCTGAACATCTACGAGCAAGGCACCCGTCTGCCCGACGTCGCCCTGCGCAATGTCAGGGGTGAAACGGTGCAACTGACCGGTTATCAGGGCGGGCCATTGGTGATCAACCTTTGGGCCACTTGGTGCCCGCCCTGCCGACGGGAAATGCCGGTACTGGAGAATGCCCAGCAGCAACGCCCGGACCTGACCTTTCTGTTCGTCAATCAGGCCGAAAGCATGCAAAGCGTCAGCACTTTCCTCGCCACTCAGGGCCTGAGCCTGACTAACGTACTGTTCGATGGCGGCGGCCGATTAGGCCAGGCCGTCGGTTCCATGGCGCTGCCGACTACGCTGTTCTATAGCGCCGACGGACGCCTGCTTGCCAGCCATTTGGGCGAATTGTCCGAAGCCAGCCTGGCTCGCGCGCTGGAAAATTTTGACACCCCGAATTCGACCTCGGCCACGCAGGCCGCCCCTTCAAGGAAACTGCCATGCCCCGCATCCGCAACTTGCTGACCCTGACGCTGGGCGCAGCTCTGCTACAAATACCGATGGTCCATGCCGAAGAATTGCCTGCGCCCATCCGCCAGATCGAAGCAAAAGGCGCAAAAATCATCGGCAGCTTCGACGCACCCGATGGCCTGCGTGGTTATGCCGCGCAATACCAGAACCGCGGCATGGCCTTGTACCTGACCCCGGACGGTAAACATGTGGTGGTCGGCAATCTGTACGACGCCGACGGTAAAGACTTGAGCCAGGCGCCGCTGCAAAAACTGGTTTACGCCCCGATGGCCAAGGAAGTCTGGGGCAAGATGGAAGGCAGCAACTGGATCGCCGATGGCAGCAAGGATGCACCGCGCATCGTCTACCTGTTCAGCGACCCCAACTGCCCGTACTGCAATATGTTCTGGGAACAAGCAAGACCTTGGGTGAAAGCCGGCAAGGTTCAGCTGCGGCACATCATGGTCGGCATCATCCGCGAAGACAGCCCGGGGAAATCTGCCGCATTACTGGCCAGTAAAGACCCGCAAAAAGCCCTCGCAGAACACGAAAAGGCCGGCAAAGACAGCTCGCTGAAACCGCTGACAACCGTCCCCGCTGCGATCCAGGCCAAGCTCGCCGCCAACATGCAGTTGATGGACGACCTTGAGCTGTCTGCCACCCCGGCGATTTTTTACATGGACGAAAAAGGCGAGCTGCAACAGCAGCAAGGGGCGCCATCGCCGGACAAATTGCTGAAGATTCTTGGGCCGAAGTAACCGTGTTTGAGGCGCTAATTCAGTTTTTCGTCACCGACATGACGGTGATCTTGTATGGATCGAAAATCTTCAGCATCTCGCCGTTTTCCCGTAGACGCGCAAGCAGCTTGCCGAACGCCTCACCAGTAATCGGCGCCGTCGGACGAATCAGGGCGTAGTGGTGATACACCTGATCGATACGCTCGGACACCAGTAACTGATCCGCCACTTTGTCATTGCGCAACATGTAGTCGCTCAAATACGAGCGGGTCACCAGCGCGATGTCCGCCCTGTCGCGCAGGATCATCAACAGGTTACTGTCGTGGGAATAGGTGAGCGTGGCATTGTAGTTTTCGGCGAGGAATTTGGGATCGGCGTTGAAATTGGAAAAGGCGTAGTGATAACCGCTGAACAGCGCCAGACGCTTGCCTTTCAAGTCGGTGAAGTAGTTTTGTTGACGACCGGGTTTGCGCTGCGCGACAAACACTTCCGCGTCTTCGAGCCCCATATCGACGCTGGTATGTGCGATATCCTTCCAACCCCAGTCCGGGTTCTCGAATATCGCCATGTCGGTCCGGCCTTCGCTGAAGTCAGTGAAGCGTCGAGGAATCGAAGTGGGCACCAGCTTGAACAGATAGTCGCTTTGCAGTTGGTTCAAGGCTGCCACCAATTGCGGCAGCAAACCTGTGTCGTCGCCCTTTTCCGGGCGGACGGTGTACGGCGGGAAATGTGCAGCGCCCACCTTGACCTCGACCGGATCCGCAGCCCAGGCGGGCAGGACAAATAGCGCACCGAGCGCCACCAGCAACATCCGCGAAGCCATCCGCATTGGCAAAAACATCAAGGCCACACACCTCTGGAAATATGGAAATACAATCAATACAACCAAGCTAGGCGGTTTCGCCCACTTAGACAACGTTGTGCCCGGTAATTAATTAGTTGCGTTATTTCCAAGCACCAGAATCAGCGCCTCCTCGGCCAACTGATCAAGGCTCATGCTGCCCTCGGGGCGAAACCAGGTGGTGGTCCAGGACAAGGCGCCGGTTAAAAATCGTCGGGTGATAAACACATCGCCTCTGATATAGCCGGCGTCCTTGGCCTCACCCAACACCTGCAGCCAGATCTGTTCATAGATATCACGCAGCGCCAGCACTTGGGCCTGGCCTTCTTCGGACAACGAACGCCACTCATACACCAGCACCGCCATCGCCTCGCCGCTGCCGCCCATGATCGATTGCAGTTCACAGCGGATCAGCGCCAGCACTCGCTCGCGCACGGTGCTCGCTTCAGCCAGCGAAGCACGCATCAACGCGGTGTTGTAGCGGATGGTTTCCTCCATGACTGCGCGCAGAATTTCATCTTTACTTTTGAAGTGATGAAAAATGCTTCCGGACTGAATGCCCACGGCGCTGGCCAGGTCACGCACGGTGGTGCGTTCGTAGCCCTTGTTGCGAAACAGGTGAGCGGCCATTTGCAGCAGTTTGCCGCGGGCACTTTCCGGGTCGGTCAGTTGCCCGTTGTCGACCAGGTCGCGCATTACCAGCAGGGCTTTTTGCTCGTCCACGCGTTCTCTCCTACATTCACTTCAGAAACCTTGGTTGCGCGGGCAATTTAAGCTGGCCAAGAGCACCAAGCAAGCGCTTGGGCCGAAGATATTCTCAGCATTTACAAACCAAGCGCTTGCTTGGTAGTCTCAATTGACTTCTGTCGGAGGCTGCCATGAGTAAAACCGTCCGCATCGGTTGCGCCAGTGCGTTCTGGGGCGACACCTCCACCGCCGCCGGGCAGTTGGTGGAAGGTGGCCGTCTGGACTACCTGGTGTTCGATTATCTGGCCGAAATCACCCTGTCGCTGCTGGCCGGCGCGCGAATGAAAGACCCTCAGGCCGGTTACGCCACCGACTTCGTCGAAATCCTCAGCCCTCTGTTATCAGAAATTTCCCGACAACATATCCGCGTTATCAGCAATGCCGGCGGGATCAATCCGCACGCCTGCGCTGCAGCCCTGCAAGCGGCCTGCGATCAAGCGGGAGTCAAACTGAAGATTGCCGTGCTGCTCGGTGATGACCTGCAACCGCAGTTCAAACAGCTGAGCAGCAGCGGCATTCATGAGATGTTCAACGGTGCGCCACTGCCTGCAATGTGTGTCTCGACCAACGCCTATCTTGGCGCTCCGGGTATCGTCGAAGCGCTGCGTCTGGGAGCGGATATCGTCATCACCGGGCGAGTGGTCGACAGCGCCGTGGTCAGCGCCGCGCTGGTGCATGAGTTCGGCTGGTCCTGGCAGGACTACGACAAATTGGCCCAGGCCGCACTGGCCGGGCATATTATCGAATGCGGCGCCCACTGCACTGGCGGCAACTTTACCGACTGGCGCGACGTGCCGGATTACGAGCACATCGGCTTCCCTATTGTCGAATTCAGCGCCGACAGCCAATTCATCGTCACTAAACCTGAAGGCTCCGGCGGGCTAATCACAGCGCTCACCGTCGGCGAACAGTTGCTCTACGAAATCGGTGACCCGCGAGCCTATCTGCTGCCCGACGTGGTCTGCGACTTCACCCAGGTCAAACTCCAGCAACAAGGCAAGAACGTCGTGCAGGTTCACGGCGCAAAAGGTTTGCCGCCCACCGACCAGTACAAAGTCAGCGCCACCTACCTGGATGGTTTTCGCTGCACCGCCAGTTGTCTGATTGCCGGGATCGATGCCGTCGCCAAAGCGCGTCGAGTCAGCCAGGCGATCATCGACAAGACGTCGCAAATGCTCAGCCTGCGCGGTTGGGCGCCTTACACCGAAGTGAATATCGAACTGCTCGGCAGCGAGGCCACCTACGGTCCTCATGGCCAACGCCAGGACAGCCGCGAAGTGGTCATCAAGCTGGCGGTGCGTCATCCGAATAAACAGGCGCTGATCCTGTTCTCCCGGGAAATCGCCCAGGCAGCCACTGGCATGGCGCCGGGGTTGACCGGGATCGTCGGCGGGCGGCCAACGGTGTATCCACTGATCCGGCTGTTTTCGTTTCTGATCGACAAATCCGCCTGCGAGCTCAAAATTGAAATGACCGGGCAACGTCATGCCTGTGCCCTGCCCGAGCTCGATCACCTCGACTCTGCCGCCCTCCCGGTTCCGTTCGATCCGCCAAAAGCCCAGGGCCGTGCCGACGCCAGCGTGGCGCTGGTCAAGCTGGCGGTCGCGCGCTCCGGCGACAAGGGCAATCACAGCAATATCGGGGTTATGGCGCGCAAGCCTGAATACCTGCCCTGGATTGCTGAAGCACTGACCCCCGAAGTGATCGTCGACTGGATGAGCCACGTCCTCGATCCGGTACACGGGCGAGTCGAGCGCTGGTATTTACCAGGCACTCACAGCCTGAATTTTTTACTGGAAAACGCCCTCGGTGGCGGCGGTGTCGCCAGCCTGCGGATCGACCCGCAAGGCAAGGCCTTCGCCCAGCAGCTATTGGAAATCCAGATTCCGGTGCCGCAAAGCATCGCCGACCTTGTCAACTAGAGGACTGCCGCCGTGGCCTACAACTCCATCTTCAAACCCGACTTGTTCACCGGCCAGACCATTATCGTCACCGGCGGCGGCAGCGGTATCGGCCGTTGCACCGCTCACGAACTGGCAGCCCTTGGCGCTCATGTGCTGTTGGTCGGACGCAAGGCAGACAAGCTGAAAACCGTCGCTGCGGAAATTCTCGAAGACGGCGGTAGAGCCAGTTACCAGACCTGCGATATCCGCGACGAAGACGCGGTCACGATTCTGATCAGGCAACTGATCAGCAAGCACGGACCGATTCACGGTCTGGTCAATAATGCCGGCGGGCAATACCCGGCACCCTTGGCGTCGATCAATCAGAAGGGCTTCGAAACCATACTGCGGACCAATCTGGTGGGCGGTTTTCTGATGGCCCGGGAAGTGTTCAACCAGTCCATGAGCAAACACGGTGGGGCCATCGTCAATATGATCGCCGACATGTGGGGCGGCATGCCCGGCATGGGCCACTCCGGCGCCGCGCGTTCGGGTATGGACAACTTGACCAAGACTGCCGCCTTCGAATGGGGTTACGCCGGGGTGCGAGTCAATGCCGTGGCACCGGGCTGGGTCGCTTCCAGCGGGATGGACACCTATGAAGGCGCGTACAAAGCAGTGATTCCAACCTTGCGCGAACATGTGCCGCTCAAGCGCATCGGCACTGAGTCGGAGATCAGCGCGGCGATTGTCTTCCTGCTCAGCCCGGCTGCGGCCTTCATCAGCGGCAGTACCTTACGCATCGACGGTGCGGCCAGCCTCGGCGGTCGGGCATGGCCCATACACAAGGCGCAACCCAGTGAATCCTTCAATGGTTTTCACCGTGCCGAATTGCCGGACGTGCTCAAGGGTAAGGAATAGCCCATGCCGGTGATTCAGTCCCTGCTCGACCCGCACAGCGCGCAATTCGCCCAGAACCGCGAGGCGATGCTGGCCGCTGTCGCGCAGGTCCGCCAGTTGGAGCGGAACCTGCTGAGCAAAGCGGCCGAGGCCAAACCGAGGTTCGACAAACGCGGGCAACTGTTGCCCCGCGAACGTCTGAATCTGCTGCTTGACCCTGGCGCGCCGTTTCTCGAATTGGCGAGCCTGGCCGGCTATAAATTGCACGACGACAAGGACGGCAGCCAGGCCGGTGGCGGGTTGATCGCCGGGATTGGTTATGTGTCCGGCGTGCGGGTACTGGTGGTCGCCAACAACAGTGCGATCAAGGGCGGAACCATCTCCCCCAGCGGCCTGAAAAAGTCCCTTCGCCTGCAGCAGATCGCCATGGAAAACAAACTGCCGGTGGTGACGCTGGCCGAAAGCGGCGGCGCCAACCTTAATTACGCGGCGGAAATTTTCGTCGAGGGCGCCCGCAGTTTTGCCAACCAGGCGCGGATGTCGGCCATGGGCCTGCCGCAGATCACGGTGGTGCACGGCTCGGCAACGGCCGGCGGGGCTTATCAACCCGGTTTGTCGGACTACGTGGTGGTGGTGCGCGGCAAGGCCAAGCTGTTTCTCGCAGGTCCCCCGCTACTCAAGGCAGCCACCGGCGAAGTCGCCACTGACGAAGAACTGGGCGGCGCTGAAATGCACGCGCAAACCGCCGGTACCGCCGAGTACCTGGCCGAGAACGATGCCGACGGTTTGCGCATCGTCCGCGAGATTGTCGGCCTGTTGCCGTGGAACGCGCAGCTGCCAGGGCAATCAGTCAGGACCTGGGCCGAGCCGCTCTATCCAATCGACGAGTTGCTGGGATTGATCCCCAACGATCCGAAAAAGCCCTATGACGTTCGGGAAATCATCGCCCGGCTGGCAGACGGTTCGAGCTTCCTGGAGTTCAAGGGTGAGTTCGATCAGCAAACGATCTGCGGCCACGTGCAGATCCAGGGCCGGCCCTGTGGCTTTATCGGCAACAACGGCCCCATCACGCCCAAAGGCGCGAGCAAGGCAGCACAGTTCATTCAGCTCTGCGACCAGAGCCAAACGCCGCTGCTGTTCTTCCACAACACCACAGGATTCATGGTCGGCACCGAGTCGGAACAACAGGGCGTGATCAAACACGGTGCGAAGATGATTCAGGCCGTGGCCAATGCCCGCGTACCGAAACTGACCATTGTCGTCGGCGGCTCTTACGGCGCGGGCAATTACGCAATGTGCGGCCGTGGCCTCGATCCACGCTTCATCTTCGCCTGGCCCAACAGCCGCACCGCAGTGATGGGCGGCGCCCAGGCCGGCAAGGTGCTGCGCATCGTCACCGAAGCCAAGCAGGCCAAGGACGGCTTGATCGCCGACCCGAAGATGCTCGACATGCTCGAACAGGTCACTGCGCAAAAACTCGACAGCCAGTCCACTGCGCTGTACGGCAGCGCGAATCTGTGGGATGACGGCCTGATCGATCCACGGGATACGCGGATATTGTTGGGCTATCTGCTGGATATTTGTCACGAGGCGCAGGTGCGTCGACTACAACCCAATAGCTTTGGTGTGGCGCGTTTTTGATCAGGAGAACAATAAAAAATGATCTTCACCCAGGAACACGAAGAACTGCGTCGCACGGTACGCAATTTTGTCGATCGCGAGATCAATCCCCACGTCGACGAATGGGAAAAGGCCGGGCGTTTTCCGATCCATGAGATTTTCCGCAAGGCCGGCGACTTGGGTTTGCTGGGGATTTCCAAACCGGAAAAATTCGGCGGCATGGGCCTCGATTACAGCTACTCGATCGTCGCCGCCGAAGAGTTCGGCACCATCCATTGCGGCGGCATCCCGATGTCCATCGGCGTGCAGACCGACATGTGCACCCCGGCGCTGGCGCGGTTCGGCTCCGATGAGCTGCGTGATGAGTTCCTGCGCCCGGCCATCAGTGGCGAATACGTCGGTTGTATCGGCGTCTCGGAAGTCGGTGCCGGTTCCGACGTTGCCGGGCTGAAAACCACCGCCCGTAAGGACGGCGACGACTATGTGATTAACGGCAGCAAGATGTGGATCACCAACTCGCCAAGCGCCGATTTTATCTGCCTGCTGGCCAACACCTCGGACGACAAACCCCACGTCAACAAATCGCTGATCATGGTGCCGATGAACAACGCCGGCATCAGCCTCAGCTCGCACTTGGATAAGCTCGGCATGCGCAGCTCGGAAACCGCACAGGTATTTTTCGATAACGTGCGCGTGCCGAAGCGTTACCGCATCGGTCATGAAGGCGCGGGGTTCATGTTGCAGATGTTGCAGTTCCAGGAAGAACGGCTGTTCGGCGCGGCGAACATGATCAAAGGCCTGGAATACTGCGTCGACAGCACCATCGAGTATTGCAAAGAGCGCAAGACATTCGGCAACGCCCTGATCGACAACCAGGTAATCCATTTCCGCCTGGCCGAGCTGCAAACCGAAATCGAATGCTTGCGCGCGCTGGTCTATCAGGCCACCGAGCAATACATCAAAGGTCAGGACGTCACTCGCCTCGCTTCCATGGCCAAGCTCAAGGCTGGACGGCTGGGTCGGGAAGTCAGCGACAGCTGCCTGCAATACTGGGGCGGCATGGGCTTCATGTGGGACAACCCGGTGGCCCGTGCCTATCGCGATGTGCGGCTGGTCTCGATTGGCGGCGGCGCCGACGAAATCATGCTGGGCATCATCTGCAAACTGATGGGTATCCTGCCGGGGAAAAAACCATGAGCCCACTACCCGCCTGCGAAACGCTGTTGCTGGAACCCCACAGCGGCGTGTTGCATATCACCTTGAACCGACCTGAAAGCCGCAATGCCATGAGCCTGCAAATGGTCGCGGAATTGCGTGCCGTGCTAGCCGCTGTGCGTGACGATCGCCAGATGCGCGCACTGGTGATCAGCGGCGCTGGTGGCCACTTCTCGGCCGGCGCGGACTTGAAAGACATGGTCAACGCCCGCAGCCAGGGCCCGACGGCTTATCGAGAGTTGAACCGCACCTTCGGCGCCCTGCTGGAAGAGACCGAACAAGCGCCGCAAGTGGTGATCACGGTGTTGCAAGGTGCCGTTCTGGGCGGTGGTTTCGGCCTGGCTTGCGTCAGCGATATCGCGATGGCCGATCATCAAGCGCAGTTCGGCATGCCGGAAACCAGCCTCGGCTTGCTGCCGGCGCAAATAGCGCCGTTCGTGGTCAAGCGCATCGGTCTGACCCAGGCTCGCCGATTGGCACTGACCGCAGCACGTTTTGACGGCAATGAAGCCGGGCGTCTGGGTCTGGTGCATTTTGTCGAAAACGATCCGCAAGCCCTGGCCGAACGCCTCGACGAAGTGCTCGCTCATGTCTTGTGTTGCGCCCCCGGTGCCAATGCCGCCACCAAAGCCCTGCTGCTGGCCAGCGCCGAACAGCCTCAGGGGCTGTTGCTCGATCAAGCCGCCGACTGGTTCAGCGCTGCCGTGACCGGGCCGGAAGGTATCGAAGGGACCACGGCTTTCTTACAGAAACGCCCACCGAGTTGGGCCCCCTAAAAGCATCGCGAGCAGGCTCGCTCCCACAGGGGATCTTCAGTGTGAACATGATTGGGTGATCACCTCAGATCCAGGGTGGGAGCGAGCCTGCTCGCGATAGGGCCCTAACAGACACTGCAAAACACAACGGAATCGACCCATGCCCGCCTTCAGCAAAATCCTGATCGCCAACCGCGGTGAAATCGCCTGTCGCATCCAGCGCACCGCTCAGGCGCTGGGTTACCGCACAGTCGCGGTGTTCAGTGATGCCGATGCCAACGCACGCCATGTGCAACTGGCCGACGAAGCGGTGAACATCGGCCCCGCGCCCGTGCAGCAGTCCTACTTGAACGCTGCCGCGATCATCGACGCGGCACAGCGCAGCGGTGCTGATGCGATCCATCCCGGTTATGGCTTTCTCTCGGAAAACGCCGCATTCGCCACAGCCTGCAAGAAAGCCGGAATCACCTTTATCGGTCCCAGCCCCGAGGCCATCGAATTGATGGGCAGCAAACGGCTGTCGAAAATCGCCATGCTCGTCGCGGGCGTGCCGTGCATCGGTGGCTATCAAGGCACCGAACAGGACAATGCAACCCTGAGCCGCGAAGCCGAGCGCATCGGTTATCCGTTGATGATCAAGGCCAGCGCCGGTGGTGGCGGGCGCGGCTTGCGCCTGGTGCACGAAGCCCGCGAACTGCGCAAGCAAATCCGCACGGCCCGCTCCGAAGCCCTGCACGCGTTTGGCAGCGACGAACTGATTCTGGAACAAGCGCTGATCGAACCGCGACATGTAGAAATCCAGCTGTTTGGCGACCAGCACGGCAACCTGATTTATCTTGGCGAGCGCGATTGCTCGATCCAGCGCCGCCATCAGAAAGTCATCGAGGAAGCGCCCTGCCCGGTGATGACCGCCGAGTTGCGTCAGGCCATGGGGGACGCGGCACTCAAGGCCGGTCGCGCGGTGCATTACGTCGGCGCCGGCACCGTGGAATTTTTGCTGGATCAGCGTGGGCAGTTTTACTTTCTGGAAATGAACACCCGCTTGCAGGTCGAGCATCCGGTGACTGAGCTGATCACCGGCCTTGATCTGGTGGCCTGGCAACTGCACGTCGCCGCCGGACTGCCCTTACCGTTGCGCCAGGAGCAGGTCGAACTCAAAGGCCATGCGATCGAAGTGCGCTTGTACGCCGAGGACCCAGCCGAAGATTTTCTGCCGCAGACCGGTGAGGTCGTGCGCTGGGAACCTGCCGTGCAGAACGGCGTGCGCATCGACCATGGCCTGCTCGAAGGCCAGACTGTCAGCCCGTTCTATGACCCGCTGCTCGGCAAAATCATCGCCCACGGCGCCACCCGCGAAGAGGCGCGGCGCAAGTTGCTGCGAGCGGTCGAGGACAGCGTGTTGCTGGGCCTGCAAAGTAATCAGCGCTTGCTGGCCAATCTGCTTGAACACCCGCAGTTCATTGCTGGCGAGTTCAGTACGGCGTTCATTGCTCAGCACTTCACCGACGCCCCCAGCTTGCACCCCCATACACCCACCGCCGAAGAACTGGCCATCGCCGCCGCGCTGTTCTATCAGCATTCGGCCAGCATCCATTCAACCGCGCTCGCGGGTTGGCGCAACAACGCCAGTGTGCCGCTGCACTACCGCATCGGCCAAGAGGATGCGCAGTGGACACTGGAACTGACCGCCCTGCCCTCAGGGCACTTGCATATTCAGGTCGCCGAAAAAAAACTCGAACTGAAACTGCTCGATAGCGACGGACGCTGGGCCAGCCTTGAAATCAACGGTATCCGCCGCCGTTACGCCTACCGGCTCGAGGCCGGGCAGCTGTGGTTGTTCACCCGCCCCGGCAGCCTGCACCTGTGCGATCAAACCCGGGCGGCATTGGTTAACAGTCAGTTCAGCAGTCAGGTCAGCGTCAGCACCCACACCCTGAAAGCGCCGATGGATGGGGCTATTGTTGACGTCTTGGTCAGCGAAGGCAGCCCGGTCAGCAAGGGTCAGCTATTACTGGTGCTCGAAGCGATGAAAATGGAGCATCCGCTCAAGTCCGGTATCGACGGGGTGATCAAGTGCATCCAGGTACGCCTGGGGGATCAGGTAAAAAACCGACAAATTCTGCTGGAGGTCGAATAAGCAACTAGCTACGCTCAGCCTCATCAGGACGCGGATATCAGGAAGCCTGCGATGACTCACTGGCTGGTTATTGATCTTGAAGCCACAACCGATGACGGCGGTTGGCCTGTGGCCGAAATGGAAATCATCGAAATCGGCGCCACCTTGGTGAACCGCGAAGGTCGGGAGCTGGATAGCTTCCAACGGTTCGTACGCCCCTTGCGACGGCCGTTGCTGACGCCGTTCTGTCGCGAGTTGACGCATATCACCCAGGCTAATATCGACTCTGCGCTGACCTTGCCCGAAGTCTGGCCGCTGTTCGAACGCTGGCTCGGCCAGCATTCATCGCGTCTGGACGGTTGGGCCAGTTGGGGCGATTACGATCGCAAGCAACTGGAACAGGAATGGCAACGCCTGCAGTTGCACAGTGCGCTGAGCCGGGTGCCCCACATAAACCTCAAACAGCGCTTTGCCAAGGCCCGTCGACTGGAGCGCCCGCTAGGGCTCAATGGTGCGCTGCAACTGGCCGGGATGCAGTTCACTGGTCAACAGCATCGGGCATTGGAAGATGCGCGCAATACCGCACGCCTGTTACCGCTGAGTCTTCCGCTCCAGAGCTGAAATACCTCGCCGTAGCAGCTGCCGAGCCGTGCGAGGCTGCGTTCGACTGCGAAGCGGTCGTTAAATCAGGCAATGGGTTCTTTCAAGCAAACCGCGTACACCGGATTGGCGAGGACTTCGTCCTCGAACGCAGCCTCGCAGGCTCGGCAGCTGCTACGATGCGCGTAACACAGCACGCTTATTGCCGCTGATTCTTCCGGTCTAGAGGGGTGACGAGCTATTTAGGCTTGTGCATACTGGCCAACCTTTTTAGCCCATTTCGAGGAATCGCCCATGTTTAAAGTCAACGAGTACTTCGACGGCACCGTCAAGTCGATTGCCTTCGGAACCACTGAAGGTCCGGCCACCATCGGCGTCATGGCACCGGGCGAATACGAATTCGGCACCAGCCAACGGGAAATCATGCACGTAGTCTCCGGTGCACTGACCGTCAAACTGCCGGAAAGCAGCGACTGGGAAACTTTCCCCGCCGGCAGCCAGTTCAATGTCCCGGCCAACAGCAAGTTCCAGCTGAAGGTCACCGTCGACACCGCTTATCTGTGCGAATACCGCGGCTAAACCCGACCTGAACCCCAGGTTTTACCGTGAAAACAAAAATGCCCGTATCTTGCGATACGGGCATTTTTCATTTTGGGCCGTTCATTCGAGAACGGTCACCGACATGCCGACTTCGAGCCGGCCATTGCCGTCATTGACCAGGTTCTGGCCGAACATCGCACCCTCCTCTTGAGCCCGGTATTTTTGAAGGGTGGCCAAGGGTTCACGATCAGCACTGCGCTCGCCGGTCTGTGGATCGATGGTGGTGAGGATGCAGCGTGAGCAAGGCTTGACCACGCGGAACTCGACATCGCCGATGCGCACCCGCTTCCAGCCGTCTTCGGCAAAGGCTTCACTGCCTTCGATCACCAGATTGGGGCGAAAACGCAGCATTTCCAGCGGGCGACCGACGCGGCTCGACAAATCGTCCAGCGAAGCCTGGCCGATCAACAGCAGCGGAAAACCGTCGGCAAAACCCACTCGATCATCATCCTTGCCATAGCCCGCCTGAGTGGTCCGAGCACGCTCGACCGGCACTTGCACCAGCCGCGTGGGTTTGCCAATGAACTCACTCAGCCAGGCACCCGCCTCGTCGCCGGCATCCGGAACTCGCAAGGTGTCGCGCCAGATGGTCACGCCGCGCAGCTCGGCTTCGTTGGTGGGTAAAGGGACATCGATGGGCGAACGACCGGGGGCGCTGAGGGTCAGGCCGCCAGCGGCATTCCACAAGGCCGAGAGCTGGCTCATTTCCGGCACCGCACGCTGGGTCAGGAAACGCCCGCTGGCCTCATCCACCAACATCCAGCGTCGATCTCCGTCCAGCCCCAGTTTATCCAGGGTGATGTGTTGCAACGGTTCGCCCTTGCCGGACTTGAGTGGGTAACGATAAAGCGCGCTAAGACGCAGCATGAGCCAGCTCCCTGTTGGGTCAAAACGCCACCCTATACGAGCTTGATCGTCGAATCAAAGGCAGACGTGAAGTCTGCCTATTGTCAGGTCATCAGGCAGGAACTTCGTCCAGCATCAAGCGTTGGCGGACCACGTCGACCAGTTTGTCTGGCTGGAATTTGGACAGGAAGTTGTCGCAACCGACCTTCTTCACCATCGAATCGTTGAAGCTGCCGGACAACGACGTGTGCAAGACCACATACAAACCGCGCAGGCGCGGATCGTTACGGATTTCAGTGGTCAGGCGATAGCCGTCCATCTCTGGCATTTCCGCATCGGTGAAGATCATCAGCAGCTTGTCGGTCATGACCACACCGGTGTCGGCCCAGGCCTTGAGCATGTTCAGCGCCTTCAGGCCGTCGCTGGCGATGTGCATTTTCACCCCAAGCTGACCCAGGGTGTCGCGCAACTGCGACAAAGCCACCTTGGAATCATCGACCAACAGCATTTCGCGACCGCGAGCGCGCGCAAGCAACGGGTCATCGAGCTTGTCGCGGGACACCTTGGCGTTGTACGGCACGATTTCGGCCAGTACTTTTTCCACATCGATGATCTCGACCAGTTGATCATCGACCTTGCTGATGGCAGTCAGGTAATGCTGGCGACCGGCACTGGTCGGCGGTGGCAGAATCGCTTCCCAGTTCATGTTAACGATACGATCGACGCCACCCACCAGGAACGCCTGCACCGAACGGTTGTATTCGGTCACGATGATGGTGCTGTTGGGGCCCGGCACCAACGGCCGCATGCCGATCGCCTGAGACAGGTCAATCACCGGCAGCGTCTGGCCCCGCAGATTGACCACGCCGCAAACAAACGGATGGCGCTGAGGCATCAGCGTCAACTTGGGCAACTGCAGCACTTCCTGCACCTTGAAGACGTTGATTGCAAAAAGCTGCCGACCGGCCAGGCGGAACATGAGAATTTCCAGGCGATTCTCACCCACCAGCTGCGTGCGTTGATCTACCGTGTCGAGAATGCCAGCCATTAATGACTCCTGGGCGTGTTCTGATGAATTCACTAAAGAGAGTTATCGGCGGATTTCGCCGGATCTTGACCCTTAAGCAAAATGCCATGCAAGGTCATTGATGCCACATTGACATCATGCTTTACTGGCTTCGTCATTCAATCCGCTGCACTGCCCATCGCGCGACCCCGGTTTCTGCGCAAGGTTCCCTTGTCTAAGGGAATCCCCTAGTGACAATCAGGTCCGACCTGATATTCGCAATATCTAATAGCCATTAATGTGACGCCATTCTCACTGCATGAATGGAGTCAGGCATTTGTTTGTAATCGCAGGACCGTGGTTAGGCGCCCTCTCGAATTTCCGAGCCTGCGCCATCAGAGCCCTGCACCTAGCTATCTTCGGCCAGTTCAACATTGCCCGTCCGGCTTCGCGCAGTGATGCATCGAGAATGAACAGGGTGTTTATTTCAGGTCATCAACAATCAGAAACAGACTACAGACACCTATTACACGTCAGCATTAACTTATGGTCGTTCGCCACACGCGAAACTCCCCCACCTGACATGACGCTGTGGAGAAAAGCATGCTGAACGACGGAAAAGAGTGGTATCAGCGACTTCCCGAGTTTCTCCTCGAAGCCGAGACGCTACTGGCCAAGTCAGAAGAATGCCTGAGTCATCTGCAGTTGATCAAAAATGACAAGGACGCCATCGATTGCATGCTGAGTACCCTGCTCAAGCTTGCCAACAAGGCTGATGTGCTGGCGATTCAGGCGGTTTCCGAATTCTCGCGGCACATTCACAGTTTGCTAAGCCTAGCGCAAAACCATATGGACCTGCACGATCAGGCCCTGGATGCCCTGAAAGACTGCCTCACCTTGATGGCCTGGCAACTCGAGCTCATCGACATTAATACCGGCAAGCTCTGTCTGGATGACAGTGAACAAGTCTCTCTGATCAACGCATTTGCCTTCCAGGTAGGCCAGAGTCACTCTCGTGCACTCTATAATCCCAAGCCGTTTACGTTGGTTTCTCTCGCAGATAACCAGGTGTGACGGCATAAAAAATCCGGATATTTATTGCCGAAGGATCGCTCTACAACTTGAGCATTACCCGGCAATGTCGCCATTGAATACTTCATATCCAATACCGACAAACACAACTTCCTGGCTACGCACTTCCTCATGCCGAGTCTTTAGTAAATACCCGCTAAAACCGGGTATCGGTGTCCAAAAAAACCTTGAATTCCTGACGTTTTGGACCTCTATCCAGAACGCGACCAACGGTATCTTAGGTGGTACCATGCCGGCCACTAGCTGACGTTTAATAACGCCGTGATTCCAGATCGGCTCCAGATCTGGAGTCAGTACAAGGCTCATTACAGACGAACAGATTGCACCCATTTGAAGCTAACCATTCAAACAGCACCCTTTTCCAGACAGGGGCCCGTCAGCCGCCAGGACCGGTCCAACCGCAGCGAACATTTATTGGCTCCATCCGCTATGTACGCTAGCCTCAAGTCATTCATCGCCTGGCCACCCTCTCGAAAAAACGCGCGCCAGTTCAGCCTGTTGCTGTGTATCTGCTCCGCCATCGGCAGCCTGCTGATTTACGTCCAGTCCAGCACATTACCCTTGAGCCTGCTGGCGCTGAATCTGGCAGCGCTGACCAGCGTCTGGGTTCAGCATCGTCACTCGCTGAAGTCGATCAGGTTTCAGCCCCAGGAATTGGCCGACCGACTGTTGGAAGTTCAGGAAAACGAACGTCATCGGCTCAGTCGCGAACTGCATGACGACATCGGCCAACTGCTGACCGCGGCAAAACTTCAAAGCGAATGGCTAAAACGACGCCTGCCCGAAGACTTGCAAGGCCAATGCGCCCTACTCTGCGACACGCTGGAAGAAACGCTGACAAAAGTCCGCGATGTATCGGCCATTCTTAACCCCAGGCAGTTGGCGAGCCTTGGGCTGGAAGCCAGTTTGCGCGCGCATTTGCTCAAGACCCTGGCCAATACTGCGGTGCACTGGAGCCTGGAATGCCAGCAACGCTTGACCGGCATTCCGGAAGAGATGGCGGTTGCGGCCTTTCGGATCACTCAGGAAGCCATCACCAATATGCTGCGCCACGCCCAAGCGACGAATTTGCTGATACGCCTGCAACGTCTGCCCGAAGGCCTGGCACTGTTCATCAGTGACGATGGAGCAGGATTTTCTCCGGCCCTGAATCCGGGTCAGGAAGGTCAACGCGGAATGGCGGGTATGTCGGAGCGGATCGATCAATTGGGCGGCACCTTGACCGTCACCAGCGAGCCCGGCAAAGGCACTCAGATCGAAGCATTGTTCCCTTGGGCGCCCCGTGCCCTTGAACGAGCCAGTACCCATAAGGTTTTACATTGACCTGTAATTTACTTCTGGTGGATGACCACTCGCTCATCAGGGCTGGCGTACGCGCACTGGTCCTGGACATTCCCGGCTACGACGTGATCGGTGAAGCCAGCGATGGCGCACAGCTGCTGGAGATGGTTGAGAAACTGTGCCCGGATATCATCCTTCTGGATATTTCCATGAAACACACCGGCGGTCTTGAGGCATTGCAGAGGCTCAAAGCGGTACGTCCGCAGAGCAAGGTGCTGATCCTGTCCATGCACACTGACCCCGCGCTGATCATGCAGGCGTTGGAGTCAGGCGCTCATGGCTACCTGCTCAAGGACACCACAGCCAACGAGCTCGAACATGCGCTTGAGGCGTTGCGCAATAACGAGCGTTACCTGAGCCCGGCCATCGCCCATACGGTGATTACCCAGGCGCTGACCCGTGTCCAGAGAACCCAGTCCGAACAAGCACAAACCTACAACCTGACTGCACGCCAGCTTGAGATTTTGCGGCTGATCGTCCGGGGGAAATCCACCCGGGAAATCGCCAACGGCCTGGGTCTGAGCATCAAGACGGTCGAAACCCATCGCTCGCAGATCATGAAACGCTTGCAGATCTACGACGTCGCGGGCCTGGTACTGTTTGCCGTACGCGAGCAGATAATCAGCCTCGATGATTAACCGATTCTTGATCCCCCAAGCAGGGGTGAGTCTGACGCAAGATGGACCCGCAACGCGGCCGGACGAATCGAAAAGCGCAGGTTGTCGCCCTGCATGGGCTCGCCATCAAGGTTGATGTACAAGCCTTCCGAGACCTTGATTTCGACCCAAGGCAGGCGCGCCCGCACGAACATGTTGTCGATACCCAAGCCACCTGTCAGCAGATCCCTCAGGGTACCTACCACTTCCCGCGGCGCCGGCAGAATGCTGATATCAAGCAAACCGTCATCGGCCAATGCGTCCGGACACAACAATTGACCGCCACCGGCCTGCCTGCCGTTGCCAATGCCCAGCGCCAGAAGATCACCTTGCCAATGAAAATCCGGCCCATGCAGTTCGCCATAGGCCGCATGCAGCTCATTGAAACGCGATAATCCGGTGAACAGATAAGCCGCGCCACCGAGAATATTCTTCAAATCTTCGGAGGTATTGGCCGTGACCTGACTGCCAAATCCGCCTGTGGCCATATTCAGGAAAACCTGACCATCGACCTCACCCAAGTCAATTGCCCGGGCAGGCACATCGAGCATTTGCAAAGCCTCTTGCGGGACCAGTGACACACCCGCAGCGCGAGCAAAATCGTTGGCGGTGCCCAACGGCAGGAGCACCAGGCTAGCGTCACTGGCGTTCAGGGCTATCGCCTCGGCAATATCGCGCAAGGTGCCATCGCCGCCTCCAGCAATCAGCTGTGTAAAACCCGCTGCGAGCGCCTCATCGACAAGACGTTGAGCATCGCCTGTCTCCCACGTCAGGCGCACCGCCAACTCCCAACCTTCTGCTCGCTTGATTTTTACGGCTTCTCGCACCTCCTCGTTGAGTGCCTGTTTGCCATGCAAAATCAACAGTGCCTTGCGCTCACTCATCAATCATCTCTCCATTCATTGGAAGGGCATTGAAAGATGTTGACCCGTTCCGGTCGAAAAAAAGCCCGACACCAACAGAATTAATTCGAATCGGCATGCCTTCGGCCACGGAAAATGGCCGGTAACCGGCGGCGTAGGGCCATTAGTGACGAAGCAGCTACACCCGCCAGTAACCTTTCTGACTGCACACGGCGAATCGGCTTAATTGACCTGAGAGAGGCAATCGAAGAACGTTCGTAAGCCATTGTTTTTCGGGCGAACGACGTCTCACACAAGGAAGTGCATTGACATGAACAATGAGAGGTTTTTTTCTGGTAACGCTAAATCCGTCAAGAGCAAGCTCGCCTGCTCGGGTATAACAGCAGCGATGCTGGTGCTGATTGCTCTCCTGGCCTGGATTTCCAACAGCCGTTTCGGCCAACTTCTGCAGGTGCTGATTCAGTAGCCCGCACCAGACGGGCTGAGGCGCACATTCCCCTTGTAGCAGCTGCCGAAGGCGGCGTTCGAGTGCGTAGCGCTCGCAAAATGACAGAGTTCGTCCTTTCAGGAGGACCGCAATCGCCTATTTGCGACCGCTACGCGCCCGAACGCAGGCTTCGCCAGCTGCTACGGCAAGGCTCACCCCAGCACTTCACTCAACGGAATGAAGTTCACCCAGTCGCCCTCAACCAGCGTGCATTCCTCCAGCACTTCGACCAGGCCTTCGGCCCAGGCCGCGCTGCGCAATACCCCAGAGCTCTGATTTCTATAGATGATTGCTCGCCCTTGCTCAAGGCGCCCCCGCAGGTACTCTCGACGATTACCCGGCTTGGGCCAGACAAACCCTGCGGGCACCTGAAACTGCAGCGGCCGCACCGCCTCCACGCCCTGACGGCGCAGCAGATAAGGCCGGGCCAGCAAGGCAAACGTCACAAGGGTCGATGCAGGATTGCCCGGCAACCCGATCACCGGCACGCCCCGGAAGTGTCCGCAAGTCAGCGGTTTTCCAGGCTTGATAGCGAGTTTCCACAGTGCCAGTTCACCTTCTTCACGCAGGGCGATGCCGAGGAAATCCGCTTCTCCCACCGACACGCCGCCCGTGGAAAGGATCAGGTCAACATCGGCCAACTCGGCGAGTCGGTGGCGGGTGGTCGGCAGATCATCAGGCAAGATCCCGGCATCAATCACTTCACAACCCAGGCGCTGCAACCAGCTGCACAGCAACACGCGATTACTGTTGTAAATCTGCCCTGGCCCAAGCGGTTGCCCTGGCTCGATCAACTCGTCGCCGGTGGACAGCACTGCCACCCGCACCCGGCGAATCACATTCAACTGCGCGCAGCCCAGAGAAGCCGCCAAACCCTGCTCAATTGGCCCCAAGCGAGTGCCCGCCGACAACACCACTTCACCAACGGTGGTTTCCTGGCCTTGTGGGCGAATATTCTGTCCGGCGTGCAACGTCTCGGTGAAGCGCACCCGGCCATCGGCCAACACTTCAGCGTTCTCCTGCATCTCGACGCAGTCGGCGCCGGCAGGCACGGGAGCGCCGGTGAAGATTCTCGCACAGGTGCCAGGCGCCAAAGGCTCTGGCGCTTGACCCGCGAATATCCGCTGGCTGACGGCCAGTGCTTCGCCGTTCCAGTCAGCAACGCGCAGGGCATAGCCATCCATCGCACTGTTAGGCCAGGGCGGCAGATCCAGGGTCGAAATCAAATCGTCAGCCAACACGCGGCCTTGAACCTGCGCCAACGGCAGTTGCTCGCACTCGCGAATCGGCGCGGCTTCAGCCATTGCCAGCAAGCGGGCCAACGCGACCTCGACCGGCATCAAGGCTCCAGTCTTGCCCGGCTTACCCACGGGATTCACAGGGTTCGGCCTGTTTCAGATGAGGAACGAAGTTGCATGGCCGATGCCGTGAGTCCAGTTGCTCGGCAAGGATCCCGTCCCAGCCGGTGCGAACAGCATTGGTCGAACCTGGCAGGCAGCACACCAACGTGCCATTCGCCAATCCGGCCAGGGCCCGGGACTGCACAGTCGAGGTGCCGATGTCCGCGACCGAAATCTGCCGGAACAGCTCACCGAAACCATCGACCTGTTTATCGAGCAGGCAACTGACGGCTTCCGGAGTGCTATCGCGGCCGGTAAACCCGGTACCACCGGTGATCAGCACCACCTGTACGACGTCTTCGGCTATCCAGGTCGCGACTTGCGCACGGATTTTGTAAAGGTCATCTTTAAGCAGAACCCGTGCGGCCAGGTTATGGCCAGCGGCGCTCAGACGGTCGACGAAGACCTGTCCGGACGTATCGGTTTCCAGGGTGCGGGTGTCACTGACAGTCAACACCGCGATGTTCAAGGGTGCAAAAGGCACATCAGCCTTGGCTTTCATAGGCTCGATCCAGTTGTAGGAGAAACAGCCCGGTGTTATATCACAGCGCCCCATTTTGCTGCCTCTGCGGAGACGCGCCATGAACTCGAACACTCAGCTGTCGCCATGCTCCATTCTGCTCCTGGCGGGCGGACGTGGCCAACGCATGGGCGGTCAGGATAAAGGACTACTGGAGTGGCAAGGCCAACCATTGATTGCTCATCTGCACCGCAAGACCCGTGGCTTGAGTGACGACTTGATCATCTCCTGCAACCGCAATCAGGAGAAGTACGCGGCGTTCGCCGACCAACTGGTCCAGGACGACCACGCAGACTTCCCCGGCCCATTGGCCGGCATTCGCGCCGGGCTGGCGGTGGCTCGACATACTCATCTGATGGTATTGCCCTGCGACGTACCGCAAATCGATGCCAGCCTGCTCAACGCTATGCGAGAAGCCGCCAGTCAGCATCCAGACAAACCGTTGATGGTCCGTCAGGGGGAGCACTGGGAACCGCTGCTGTGTGTCATCCCGACGGCACTTGCAGCGGCTTTCGAAAGCGCTTGGGCGCAAGGTGAACGCAGCCCGGGGAGAGTCATGCGCAAGCTAGGTGCCGTGGCGTTGCAATGTCCCGAAAATGATCAACGCCTGGCTAACCTCAATACCCCTGAACTGCTAAGCCAACATAACCCCGTGCCAGAAAGACACTAGCCAAGGAACTTGCCCGCGCGGTATACGTCTGAAGACCAGTAATCAAAAGAATTCATTTCGGAGAACACAATGACTCAACGGACCCTCGCCACTCTGATGCTTGCACTGGGCCTCGCCACTCTCGCCGGCTGCGCATCGCCTGCTGTGATCACCCTGAATGATGGTCGCGAAATCCAGTCCGTCGACACGCCTAGATTCGATAAAGACTCGGGCTTCTACGAGTTCGAACAGCTGGACGGTAAAGAAACCCGCATCAACAAAGATCAGGTTCGTACTGTTAAAGATCTGTAAGCCGAACGGCTACAGGCAAATACAGATAAGCCCGCCTTGTGTGGGTTTTATCGTTTTTACTGGGGAAAAAATCCCGATCAGTGCCTGAAAAATCCGGCGCAACGGCGTCCCGGACTCACCACTGCAAGGTGATTTCGCTGTCGAAATGACGCTCCAGCCCCGTCAACGGGTCGATAAAGCGCAAACCTTGAGCCAGCAGCTTCAGCGGGTTGGCATAGTCATCCTCGGCCCCCTTCAGGACATCGGGATAAAACGGGTCATTGCAGATACCCGCCCCCAACGCACTCATGTGTACCCGCAACTGGTGCTTCTTGCCTGTAACGGGAGACAACGCGTAGCGCCAAAGCTCGCCGTTTTTCTCGCTGACCGCGACAGCGGTTTCGGTGTTGCTGACGCCTGGGCCTTCCTGCATGCGGAAGAAGGGTTCGCCATCGACCAGTCGGCTTTTGTGCACCAGCGGAAATGACAGCTCAGGCAACGCTCGGGCGATAGCCTCGTAGCGCTTCTCGATTTTGCGGGTAGGGAACAACGACTGATAAGCCGAACGGCTTTCGGGGTTAGCCGAAAACAATACAAGCCCCGCCGTATGCCGATCTATTCGATGCAATGGCACCAGATGCGGGTTGTCCAGGCGACGGATCAGGCGTCGCAGCAAGGTCTGTTCGACATACTCACCTGCCGGGGTGACTGGCAGAAAGTGTGGTTTGTCGGCTACGACCAGATGTTCATCGGCATAGAGAATCGACTCCAGCACCGGGATCGGCTTTTCGTCAGGTACCTCACGAAAATAATGTATCCGCAGGCCTTCCTTGTAAGGCAAGCCAACGGCAATCGCCACGCCGTTCCCGTCAAGCACACGCCCACGAGCGATCCGGTCCAGCCACTGCTCGCGGTCGATGGCGCTGAAGTGTTCACACAGACATTCGAGCACGGTCGACCATGAGCCCGGAGGCAAATACAAGGTGCTCGCTTGATTGTGTGCAGCGCTAAAAGATGACGTAGACATACAGGGGCTCGGGCCATTGGTGCAGGTCGGCATTATCCAACAAGGACCCGGGCGAGCCTAGGAGAGATTGCGTCACAGACAACTCACGGCCATCAGGCAGGCTGCGCCGCTGCTTCGGTAAACTCTTTGAGCCAGCGCAGCACATCGACAGCCTCCCAGCGAGCGGGATCATAAAGCGCGTACAGCAAACCTTGGTAACCCACGACATCCAGCTGGCGGTGGTAACCGGCACGCTGAAACAAGGCTTCGATTTCGGCGAAGCAGGTATTGAAATGCAACTTGTTGAAGGGGGTTTTGCCTTCGGTGACCAGCCCAACCAGACGCAATTCGAGTACGGCCTCGCGGACGACGTCAGCGGACATCCGGTTCACGCTGCCCTTCAATTGTTCGACATTGACCATGGTAGATCCTTCTGTTTTCTTGATTCGCCAGGAGAGAGACATGGCAGAACACTCGATAGCTGTATAGACATACAGTAACCGAATGTTACGTCTCTCGCCAACGGATTACAGAAGGAGCGACAAGCGGGGGAGCCTGTCGCTAACGCAGAAAGGCCACGACCTGCTCGGAATCGAAGGGCCAATCCAGTTCGGCACCGGTATCTATGCGTCGCAGGACCGGAATACGTAACGAGTAGCTGTCGAAGAAGGCTTCGTCTTCGGCAATGTCGACCAGCTCTACCACCAAACCGTGCTCGACCAACGGCATGACTTCGGCTTCGGCAAGTTCACAGAGATGGCAACCAAGGGTACCGAACAGCTGGCATTCAGAAGGCATGACACACAGACCAACAAGGAATAGGCGTTCATTCTAGGCCCGACAGGAAAACTCGTCGAGCCAATGGATATTCTTGCCCGTACATAGCCAGCAATGGCCAACATCAGACAGCTCCACAAAAGAATGACGTAAATCATTCTCCCTCAGAGCCAATTGCGCGATGCTCGCAGCCTTTTTGCCTCTACGCTCTGTTATTCCAAGCCCCCCTGACCGGAGACTTCCGTGTTTGAAAATTTGTTGATCATCCTTGCCTCGTCACTGGTGGTGATTGCGCTGTTCCGGCGCCTGCAACTGCCACCGGTGTTGGGCTATTTGTGCGTCGGCCTGTTGGTGGGGCCAATGGCATTCGACTGGGTGAACGACAGCGAAGCACTACCGGATCTGGCTGAGTTGGGCGTGGTCTTCCTGCTGTTTTCCCTGGGACTTGAGTTCTCCCTGTCGAAAATGCTCGCGTTGCGTCGCGTGGTATTCGGCCTGGGCAGCCAGCAGGTGCTGGTTTCAGGTGTACTGCTGGGGGGCGTGTTATTGCTGCTTGGCGTGTCGAACACCTCGGCCTTGTTGCTCGGGGCTGGCCTGGCATTGTCCTCGACCGCCATCGTCAGTAAAGAATTGACCAGTCTGGGTGAGATTTTCAGCAGCCACGGCCAGAATGCAATCGGTGTGCTGTTGTTCCAGGATGTGGTCGCGGTGCTCTTGCTGACTCTGGTTCCCGTGTTTGCCGGCAGCAGTGACCAGGCCTGGTATTGGGCATTACCGGTCACTCTGGGCAAAACCGTCGTACTGTTTGTCGGCCTGTTGTTGGCCAGTCGCTGGCTGCTGCCGCGGCTGTTCCATGAGGTCGCGGCTTCCCACTCCGCCGAATTGTTCGTCCTGCTGGCATTGGTCATCGTCCTGCTGACAGCCTGGTTGACTCACCTGCTTGGCCTCTCCCCTGCCCTTGGCGCCTTCCTCGCTGGCATGCTGCTTGGGGAAAGCCATTACCGGCATCAGATCGAAGCCGATATACGGCCCTTCCGTGACATTTTGCTGGGGCTGTTCTTCGTCAGCATCGGCATGTTGATCGACCTGCAGTTGTTCGCCAAGCATGCGCTACTCATCCTCGGGCTGACGCTGGCGTTGTTGCTGATCAAGGGCGTGGTGGTGGCGGCTCTGGTCAAGTGGCGTGGCAGCGACGGCGAAACAGCCTGGCGCAGCGGACTGGCATTGGCTCAAGGCGGTGAGTTCTGCTTCGCGCTCATGGCGCAGATGCAACAGAGCAAACTGATGCCTGCCGACATCGGTGGTCTGCTGCTGGCGGCAACGTTCTGTTCGATGCTGCTGACGCCACTGCTATTGCGCGCCGCCCCAGGCATCGCCGCCCGCTTGCACCGCAAACCCAATGAGGAGGCGAAACTGGAAGAGATCACCGAGCTCAATGCCCAGTTGCATGGGCATGTGGTGATTTGCGGTTATGGTCGCGTGGGCCAGTCCATCGGTCGCTTCCTGCGGCGTGAACAACAGCGATTCATTGCGCTGGATGACGACCCGGTGCGGGTCCAGGAAGCCGCGGCCGGTGAAAGCTGCGTGCATTATGGTGACTCCCGTCGCGGCGATCTGCTCGCCGCCGTCGGACTCGAACGGGCTCGGTTGCTGGTGATTGCCGTGGACAAAACCGACATCGCCTTGATCGTGCTCAAGGAGGCTCGCCGAATCAACGGTGAAGTGCCGATTCTGGTTCGGACCCGGGATGACAGCCTACTGGCAGAGTTGAAAGCCGCAGGCGCCAACGAGGTGGTCCCGGAGCTGCTCGAGTCAAGCCTGATGCTCGCTTCTCATGCGCTGATCATGCTAGGACTGCCCGAGCAACAGGTCCAGGCCAAAGTCAACGAAGTCCGGCACAACCGCTATCGCCTGCTGCATGGTTTTTATCACGGCGCACAGAGCAACCTGCTGGACAATCGGGGGCAGCCCAAAGTGCTGATGCACGCGGTGAATCTTGGCGCCGATGCCTACGCCTGCGGTCAATCATTAAGCCAACTGGCTCTGGACCAATTGGGCGTAGACATTCAGGCCGTGCAGCGCGGTGGCAACGAACTGGCGGTGGATAGCGCCACCCATTTGCACGCGGGTGACAAGGTACTGATGTCTGGCACATTGTCGGCCGTCGAAGCCTGCGAAGCGCGATTACTGGGCGGGTAGGAGCTGCCGCAGGCTGCGATCTTTTGGGGCACGCACAATCAATCCAGACTCACCGCGCCGATTTTGTGCACGGACAAATCAGCCCCGTAATACTCCTCTTCCTGGCTCAACCGCAGACCATGGAAGTATTTAATCGTGCCATACACCGCAAAGCCCCCGGCCAAGGCGACGACGACACCCAGAGAAGTCCCGATCAACTGACTGATCAGACTGACCCCACCCAGGCCGCCTAAAGCGCTCTGACCGAAAATGCCGCAAGCGATCCCGCCCCAGACACCGCACAACCCATGCAACGGCCAGACGCCGAGCACATCATCAATTTTCCATTTCCCCTGAGCCGCAGTGAAGCACCAAACGAACAACGCCCCGGCGATGACGCCGGTCACCAGAGCCCCAACCGGGTGCATCAGGTCGGAGCCCGCGCAAATCGCCACTAGCCCCGCCAATGGGCCGTTATGCAAAAAGCCAGGGTCATTGCGGCCGACAATCAGCGCCGCCATGGTGCCGCCGACCATCGCCATCAACGAGTTGACCGCGACCAACCCACTGACCCCTTGCAGGGTTTGCGCGCTCATCACGTTGAAGCCGAACCAACCGACAATCAGAATCCACGAACCCAACGCCAGAAACGGAATGCTCGACGGTGCAAACGCCACCAATCGTCCATCGCGGTAGCGGCCCTGCCGCGGCCCCAGCAACAGCACCGCCGCAAGCGCCAACCAACCGCCCATAGCGTGTACTACCACCGACCCTGCGAAGTCATGGAAACCCGCGCCAAAGCTCGCCAGCAACCAGGCTTGCAGGCCAAAATTACCGTTCCACACAATCCCTTCGAAGAAGGGGTAAATGAACGCCACGATCAGCGCCGTTGCACACAGCTGCGGGACGAATTTGGCGCGCTCGGCGATCCCCCCGGAGATGATCGCCGGGATGGCCGCGGCAAAGGTCAGCAGGAAGAAAAACTTCACCAGCCCATAGCCATGATCTGCGCTGATCACCGCCGCTGGCTGCATAAAGCTCACACCATAGGAAATCCAATAGCCTATAAAGAAATAGGCGAGGGTCGAAATGGCGAAATCGCTGAGGATCTTCGATAAAGCGTTGACCTGATTTTTTTGCCGGACCGTGCCCACTTCAAGGAAAGCGAAACCGGCATGCATGGCCAGAACCATGACCGCACCCATCAGAATGAACAGCGTATTGGAGCTATGGACCAGACTGTCCACAGCGCTTTGCAAATTTTCCATGGAGTTGGCAGACCTGAATGCAGGAAAAAGCACCAAAGCAGTTCAAAGACTCCTTTTGCGCACCAAATTAGCCCCCGCCTCAGTATCGGCTTTTATAGAGGTGAACCGTTTTGGCGCAGGAATCACGAACAGGCAAATTGCCGCTAGGGGTTTTTCGCGGGTTTTAATTTTTTAGGTTAAGGTTTTCATGGCTCGCGCCGCATTTACGCCCAGCTTCAGCGCAAAATCGCTCACCGACGCACCACGACAAAGCAAAAGCTGTACCAGGCAATTGCACTGAACCTTCCAGCAAGCCTCATACTCGAAACAATCAGAAGCCACCTACGGAGATAACCATGGCCAGCAAAACAGCAAAGACTGCTCAAGAAATACTGATGGCGGATTTTCAAACACTGGTCAATGACACCGAAAGATTGCTGGAGCACACCGCGACACTGGCCGGTGATCAAGCTGATGAATTGCGCTCCCAGATCCACGACAGCCTGTTGCGCGCCCGCGAAACCCTGCAACTGACCGAAGACTCCCTGCGCGAACGCAGCAAAGCAGCGGTCACTGCCACCGAAGATTACGTACAGGCCAACCCGTGGCAATCAGTGGGCATTGCCGCCGGCGTAGGCTTTCTGATCGGCCTGCTGGCGACGCGGCGTTAATATGGCTATTGGCGAATCTGGCTCATCCGACACGGGCCCAAGCTCCTCATCGCGGCGCCTGGGTGCCGCTTTCCTGGGTTTGTTGCACAGCCATGTCGAGTTGTTCGGCATCGAGTTACAAGAGCAAAAATCACGAACCCTAAGCCTGGTGCTATTCGCCGGGCTGGCACTGGTTTTTGCCTTGCTGCTGTTGGTCGGGCTCTCGGCATTGGTGCTGATTCTGCTCTGGGACACCTATCGCCTGGCCGGGATCATCGGCCTCTGTGTCTTCTATACGCTTGCCGCGCTGTTTTGCGCCCTGCGTTTGAAAGCAGCCATCTTCGACGAGTCATCACCCTTCAGTGCCACCCTTGAAGAATTGGCCAACGACAGGGAGCGCCTGCTGCCATGAGTCTGTCTGACATACCACAAAACAGTTCGCGGCGTGAAATGCGCAAGGCGCTGATTCGGCTGCGCATGGAAATGCACCGTCAGGAAATTCGCCACGAGTCCCAGAACCTGCTGCTGCCCTTGCAGCGCGTACGCGGGATGACGCAAGGCTGGCAGGAAGGCTTCGGCATCAAGCACGCGCCGCTCTGGGGCGTTGCCGCGGTGACCTTGCTGGGGTTTCTGACCGGTAGAGGAGCCAAGGGCGGTGGCGTCAGCAGCCTCACCCGGCTGGTCAGTCTCAGCACCAGCCTGTTGCCGCTGATCAAGCTGGTGATGCAAGGCTCCTCCCGTAAAAACTAGTCAGCCGCATCTGGCTACATTCTTTCCAAGCGCAGGGATCGAACCTCTTTGTCGAGAGGTTTGATCCTGTCTGTCAATTCTTCGACAACGGCCAGCGTTTACTGCTGATCGATATTGACGCTGCCGGGCTGTAGTTCCCCTTGCAGCGAGGTGCGCGAACCGGGAAGCTAGCAATTCAGTCACTTGACGGAGAGAACCAGCCTTGGATTGGCAAACCCTGCTTACCCGCGAACGACTCGGAAAGCCGTTGCACAGCCCGGAAGAACTCGGCCGCAGCCCTTTCCATAAAGACCACGACCGCATCATTTTCTCGGGTGCTTTCCGCCGCTTGGGCCGCAAGACCCAGGTGCATCCGGTTTCCAGCAACGATCATATCCATACGCGCCTGACCCACTCGCTGGAAGTCAGCTGCGTCGGTCGCTCATTGGGCATGCGGGTCGGAGAAACAATCCGCGGCACCCTGCCCGATTGGTGCGAACCCAGCGACCTGGGCATGGTGGTGCAGTCTGCCTGCCTGGCTCACGATATCGGCAACCCACCGTTCGGTCACTCGGGTGAGGATGCGATCCGCCATTGGTTCCAGCAAGCCGCCGGCCGTGGCTGGCTTGATGACATGAGCGATACCGAGCGCAACGACTTCCTCAACTTCGAGGGCAACGCCCAAGGTTTTCGAGTACTCACCCAGCTGGAATACCACCAGTTCGACGGCGGTACACGGCTGACCTACGCGACCCTCGGCACCTACCTGAAATACCCCTGGACTGCACGCCACGCCGATTCGCTGGGCTACAAGAAACACAAGTTCGGCTGCTATCAGAGTGAGTTGCCGCTGCTGGAGCAGATTGCTCATAAACTCGGCCTGCCTCAACTTGAAGAGCAACGATGGGCTCGTCATCCGCTGGTCTACCTGATGGAGGCTGCCGACGACATTTGTTACGCCTTGATCGACCTCGAGGATGGCCTGGAAATGGACTTGCTGGAATACGCCGAAGTCGAGTCCTTGCTACTTGGGCTGGTCGGTGATGACCTGCCGGAAACCTATCGCCAGCTCGGGCCGCAAGACTCCCGCCGACGCAAGCTGGCGATCCTGCGCGGCAAAGCAATCGAGCACCTGACCAATGCCGCCGCACGCGCCTTTGTTGAACAGCAGGATGCACTGTTGGCCGGCACTCTCCATGGCGACCTGGTCGAGCATATGCACGGTCCAGCCAAGCGTTGCGTGTTGAATGCCAAAGACATGGCACGCAAGAAAATCTTCCAGGACAAGCGCAAGACCTTGCATGAAATCGGGGCTTACACCACGTTGGAGATTCTGCTGAATGCCTTCTGCGGTGCCGCGCTGGAACAGCATGGTGGTCGCACGCCATCCTTCAAGAACCGACGTATCCTCGATCTGCTGGGCAACAATGCCCCCGACCCGAGCTGGTCTTTGCATTCTTCCTTCCTGCGCATGATCGATTTCATCGCAGGCATGACCGACAGTTACGCCAGCGAGATGGCACGAGAGATGACCGGACGCCCCAGGATCTGTTGACAGACCCTAACCCACAGTAAAACTTATCGGTCAGCCGTGTCAGATTCTCCCTCTGCGGCTGATCGAATTCTCCCAAAATCCGAGTACATCTCGGTACCTAGAGAATCCCCCTACACTCTGTCCAGAGCAAACTGATCGAACTGGTCTCGTATTCGCGGAATAATCGCCTACCGTCCTGTCGGACATAACGAACCGCCGGCATCGTCTTCTGACATTCAGTGAAGCAACCAAGACGCTGCACTTTCAGCCACGACCCTGGCCTTTAAACTCGACCAAGGTGAGTTCTTCTGCATGGAAACGATATGTTCAAACACGACGTGCGCATCCTGCTGGTGGAAGATCATCCATTTCAGCTAATGGCAACCCAATGTCTGCTTAACAGTTATGGCTTCCACCAACTGACCTCGGCCTACGATGCCGAGAGTGCATTGCGACTCATGCAACAGGCAAAAATGCCATTCGAAATTTTACTGTGTGACCAATGTTTACCAGACCTTCAGGGCCTTGAACTGATTGACCGCGCAAGCCGACAAGGGCTTATACAAAAAGCCATCATTTTGAGCAGCCTCACTTTGAATGAACTGGACGAACTGAAGAACCAGGCGAGCGAACGCGGCCTGCCACTACTTGGTTATTTGACCAAACCGCTAAACCACTGGGACCTGAAAACACTACTGATCTGCGCATAGCAAAAACCTCCCCACTCTTATTGGGCAATACACCTCCTCACAAAAGCTCACCAAAAAAAAAATCAACAACATGTATCTGCCCAACCAACCAAGAAATCAGCCACCTCTTAAGTAGGAATACTTACGAACACTCCGCGAAATAATACGCCACTTGAATTCACGCCCACTTACATATCATTTTAAATAAAGCCCCGCTGTCACCCAACCTAGTCCAAGCGTAATCCGCGGCCTTTTTTTATGTAGGACTTATCCTATATTACGCCTGCAAGCCAGTCAGTTCATGCGTGTGCACCCTTATCTGAGCTAAGGTGCGCGCTTTATTTGCGCTCGTATGGGATTTGATTATGAACTCAGTTTTTATTGTCGACGATCACCCCGTTATCCGCCTTGCACTCCGTATGTTGTTAGAACATGAAGGCTATAAAGTAGTCGGTGAAACTGATAATGGGGTTGATGCCATGCAAATGGTCCGGGAATGTATGCCGGACCTGATCATTCTCGACATCAGCATTCCTAAACTCGACGGCCTGGAAGTTCTCTCCCGCTTTAATGCGATGAATACACCCCTGAAGACGCTGGTCCTGACAGCACAATCGCCCTCTCTTTTTGCCATCCGCTGTATGCAATCCGGAGCATCCGGTTATGTCTGCAAGCAGGAAGACTTGAGCGAATTGCTAAGTGCCATCAAAGCAGTTCTTTCCGGCTACAACTACTTCCCCAGTCAGGCATTGAATCCTGTTCGCGGAGAGGGTGACGTAGCGATTGAATTAGACTTGTTTAAATCCGTCAACGACCGGGAGCTCATGGTACTGCAACTATTTGCTCAAGGCCGTACAAACAAGGAAATCGCCAAGGGAATGTTTCTCAGCAACAAAACCGTCAGCACTTACAAAAAAAGACTCATGCAAAAACTCAAAGCCAAGTCCTTGGTAGAGCTTATCGAGATGGCAAAACGTAACGCGCTAGTGTGAGAAACAGGATGCCCAGGCGTTTAAAGGACTATTTAATATTATTGAGCGCAGGTTTATACCTGAGCACCTCTGTGTCCGCAGCCCCCCTCGGAACTGAGAACTACACGCTGCTCAGTCGCTCAAGCACAGGCCACATGGAAATCCAACTGGACAGAACACAACTGCAGTGGGCCCAGAACAAACGCGAACTGGTGCTCGGTACTTCTGCTCCGGATTACCCCCCCTTTGATTTGACCATCAGCGGTCATGACTATGAAGGACTCACAGCCGATTATGCAGGCATCCTTGCCAGAACGCTGGCCCTGCCCGTCAGAGTACTGCGTTTCGCCTCAAGAGAAAGTGCTATAGAGGCACTCGAGAAGGGCCACATCGACCTGCTCGGCACCGCTAACGGCTTTGAAGCGGGCAATCCGAATCTCTTGCTTTCTACGCCCTATGCCGTTGACCAACCGGTCCTGGTGACCCGGGAAAGAGAACGCCGGTCGCTGACCGATGGCCTCGCGAACATGCGCCTGAGTGTGGTGTATCACTACCTGCCGCTGGCAGAAGTAAAGGCGCTATACCCCAAGGCCATCATCACCTCCTACCCCTCGTACCAGAATGCAATCAATGCCGTTGCCTTTGATCAGGCAGACGTTTTTCTGGGCGATACCATTTCGACTCACTACATGATCAACAAGGGTTATCTGAAAAACATTCAGATGGCTAGCTTTGGCAAACACGAAGCCAATGGTTTCAGCTTTGCCGTACGTAAAGACGACCATCACCTGCTTGGCATCATCAACGCTACGCTCAAGGCTATTCCAACCGGCGAACGAGAAAATATCGCAAAGCGCTGGAGCGCCGGAAGCGACATTCTTCTCACTGATCACAAGCTGCAACTGACTTCTCGAGAGGAGCGCTGGCTGACACAACACCCCATTGTTCGCGTCGTCGTGAACGAGACCTTCGCCCCGCTTACTTTCTTCGACGCCGACAACAACTTGCGCGGCATCACCGCGGACCTGCTTGAACTGATCAGGCTTCGCACTGGCTTGCGCTTTGAGGTTCAACGCAGCCGCGGCGTCAGCGAAATGATCAGCCAGGTCGAAGAGAACAAAGCCGACATCATTGCCGCCATCCTGCCCAGCAATGAACGCGCGACCACACTCAACTTTAGTCGCCCCTACCTGGAAAACTCATTTGTGCTCCTCACCCAAAAGGGTTCCGCAAGCTTTGGTGGTCTTGAGCAACTTCAAGGCAAGCGTCTGGCGATCACTCGAGGCAACCCTTTGGTGGATTTTCTGCGCAGCGATTATCCGCTCATCCATTTAGTTGAGACCCGTGACACCTTCAGAGCCACGGAGTTACTCGCCCAGGGCCAGGTCGAAGGTGCGGTGAACTCACTGGTGATCGCCAACTACTTCATCTCATCGCAGGTGTTCCAGGACAAGCTCCAGATCAGCACCACTATCGGTACCCGGCAAGCAGCCTTCTCATTGGCGACAGCACGAAGTGCAACAGAACTGAGCTCCATCATCGACAAGGCGCTGTTGAGCATCGCGCCGGACGAACTTGGAATCATCAACAGTCGCTGGCGTGGTTACACGGCGGCTCCAGACAGTTACTGGCGCAATTATCACCGTCTGTTTTACCAGATTGTCATAGGTATCGGCGTGCTGTTGCTGATTTCCCTGGCCTGGAATGCCTACATGCGCAGGCAAATCAAACAACGGCAAATGGCGGAGCGCGCGCTCAATGATCAGTTTGAGTTCATGCAAGCCCTGGTTAACGGAACACCGCATCCCATTTACGTCCGTGATCGTGAAGGGCTCCTGCAAAGCTGCAACGATAGCTATCTGGAAGCCTTTTGCGCCAAGCGAGAAGACGTCATCGGCAAAAGCGTCATGCAAGGCGGGTTGAGCAACGAGTTTGAAGCCCGCGAATACCAGGCTGATTATCAGCGTGTGGTAGCCGAGGGTATTCCTTTGCTCCTCGATCGCCCACTGCACATTGGTGAGCAAAATCTGACGATCTACCATTGGGTTCTTCCCTACCGTGACTCGACGGGAGAAGTACAAGGCATTATTGGCGGCTGGATCGACATCAGCGAACGCCGCCAATTGCTCGATGAGCTAGGGTCGGCTAAAGAACAAGCCGATGCCGCAAACCGTGCGAAAAGTACATTCCTGGCAACCATGAGTCATGAAATCCGTACACCGATGAATGCCGTCATTGGCATGCTCGAATTAACCCTGAAACGTGCTGACCAGGGTCATCTTGATCGCCCGGCCATTGAGGTGGCGTACGACTCGGCAAAGGATCTACTGGAATTGATCGGCGATATTCTCGATATCGCCCGCATAGAGTCAGGCCGTTTGAGCCTTGCCCCTGAGCGAGTCAACTTGAGCGACATCGTCGAGTCGGTGATTCGGGTGTTCGACGGGCTGGCCCGGCAGAAAAACCTCTGCCTGCTTCTGGAGTTCAATTCAAATGTGCAGGACCCCGATGTACTGATTGATCCTCTGCGCTTCAAACAAATACTGACCAACCTGGTCAGCAACGCGATCAAGTTTACCGAGCACGGCCAGGTCAAAATTCAAGTCACCGTACACCCCAATGAAGAACCACAGCAGATTCAAATGGAGTTGCTGGTTCAGGACACAGGAATGGGTATTAGTGAAGATGACCAGCAGCGTCTGTTCGAACCCTTTGCTCAGGCCGATAGTCCTGGTCATCTGGCCAGAAGTGGAGCAGGACTAGGCCTGGTCATCAGCCGCAGCCTGTGTGAAATGATGGGTGGGCGTTTGAACTTGACCAGCCAGGCCGGGGTGGGTACTCAAATTCATGTCTCGTTGAAAATGACCAGCCTGCCGCCCAACCTGGTTATAGATGAAGTCACTCCAGCTCTTGCGGCCGCGTGTGCCGCATTGAACGTTCTGGTGGTCGACGATCACCCGGCCAACCGTTTGCTCATGTGTCAGCAACTTGAATTCCTGGGTCATCACTCTACGGCCGCCCATCAGGGCGCTGCGGGCTTACGGGCGTGGGAAGACGGGCACTTCGATCTGGTGATCGCCGACTGCAACATGCCCATTATGAATGGCTATGAACTCACCCGGGCTATCCGCCAGAACGAACAACAGGCTCAGTTGTCCCCCTGCACAATTCTGGGGTTCACCGCCAACGCTCAACAAGAGGAAAAGCATCGCTGCAAAGAGGCCGGGATGAACGATTGCCTGTTCAAACCCATCAGTCTTACCGCACTGAATCAACGACTGGCAGAACTCAAGCCACTTCCCTCCAGCAATGCCTTCAATCTGGATGGCTTGCACTTGATAACGGGCGGGGATCCACAACTTGTCCAACGTTTACTCGCTGAACTCCTGAGCAGCACCCGCCAGGATCGACAAGAACTGTTAGCACTTCCCCATGAGGGTGAGCAGCAATCCCTGATCGATATTGCACACAAGATCAAAGGTGCTGCTCGAATGGTGCAAGCCTTTGCGCTGACCGATCATTGCGAAGCACTTGAGCAATCCTGTATCGAAGACGCCGGAATAGAGAACATCAACGCCTGCAGGAACGCCATAGTGCAGTCCATGCTTGAGCTGGAACGAGCCTTGCGCGAACACATCCAGCGGAACACTCAGGTCCCCAGTCCCGAAATTTGAGGATGGAACCTTGGGCATCATGGCGACCATGTGCCGCGATGCCCATCGGGCCAAGTGCCTGATCAGCAGTCGCTCAAACGCAGGAAAATCTCCGCCAACTGCTCGATGCCAGTCTGGTCCTGCTCGGTAAAGCGCGCCAGCTTCGGACTGTCCAGATCCAGCACGCCAATCAACCGACCGTCTTTGACCAGCGGCACCACCAGCTCGCTGCTCGACGCGCTGTCACAGGCGATATGTCCGGCAAACGCGTGCACATCCTCGACCCGCTGGGTTTGCAAAGTCGCCGCGGCAGCCCCGCACACACCGCGGCCAAACGGGATTCGCACGCAAGCGATCTGGCCCTGGAACGGTCCGAGCACCAACTCCTCATTGCGATTGAGATAGAACCCGGCCCAGTTCAGGTCATCCAGCTGGTTGAACAAAAAGGCCGAGAACTGCGCAGCGTTGGCAATGAAGTCACGCTCATCCGCCAGTAACGACTCCAGCTGTGCACGCAACATCGCGTAGCCATCGAGCCCCGCGCCGCTTTTCTGCAAATCGATCATGCTTTTCGCTCCAACAACTGCAACCCTACCCAATACCGCGCAAATTGATACGCGCAACGTCCATTGCGATTGCCCCGCCCGGTCGCCCAGCGGACCGCCAGAATCTCAAGCTCTTCAGTGCGCTGCCACTCAAGGCCGGCCTTACCCGCCAGTTCGCCTATCCAATGCTCGACCACATTGAGAAAGTGTTCCTGGGTGAAAGGATAAAACGACAGCCACAGACCAAAGCGGTCCGACAAGGCAATCTTGTCTTCCACCGCCTCGTTGGGATGGAGTTCACCATCGACCATCTTCCAGTTCTCGTTGTCGCTCTGCCTCTCCGGGACCAGATGTCTACGGTTAGAAGTCGCGTACAACAACACATTGTCCGGAGCCTGTTCCAGCGAACCGTCGAGAACGCTCTTGAGGACGCGGTAGTCGCCCTCGCCCGCCTCGAACGACAAGTCATCACAAAACAAAACGAACCGCTGCGGCAACTGTTGTAATTGCTCGACCACTCGCGGCAAATCAGCCAAGTGATCGCGCTCAATCTCGATCAAACGCAACCCTGCCTTGGCGTACTCGGCCAGCAATGCCCGAATCAGCGAGGATTTACCCGTCCCGCGCGAGCCCCAGAGCAATGCGTGGTTAGCCGGCATGCCATCCAGAAACTGCTGGGTATTGCGCCCCAACTGCTCACGCTGTTTATCTACCCCGATAAGATCGGACAAGCGCATGTCCAGACTGACCTCCAGCGGCAATAGAAAACCGCTGCGCCCTTCGCGCTGCCAGCGGGCGGCCAGGCACTGAGTCCAGTCGATGGTTTGTCGCGGCGCGGGCAACAAAGGCTCTAAACGAGCCAGAACCGCATCGGCGCGTTCAAGAAAAGCATTCAATCGGGAATCCACGACTTCTCCTCAGGCACTTTCACAGTAATGATGGTATCCAGACAAACACAGCATCGAGCGCCAGTTCCATAGTTCAATGGCCGACTGATGTCAGGTCCTGCCGATAATCACTGCCGATCAGCTATGCTTGATCAGCGAAGGGAAACGGAATTGGTTCAGCCCCCCATGGATATTAAGTTCACCCACCGCCTGTCTTATAAACAAGCCAGGCTCACTGTGCTGGTCGGTTTCATTCTCGGGACCCTGCTCAGTCTGCTGCAAATCGGTATCGATTATGCCAGCGTAGACGCCTCCATCAACCGGGAAATACGCTCTCTTCTGGAAATCAGCCATAACCCGGCCTCGCGGATCGCCTACAACATCGACGCCGAGCTCGCCCAAGAGCTGACCCTCGGCCTGCTCCGCTCCCCCGCAGTCATCAGCGCGCAACTGACTGATAACCACAACACGACCCTTGCCAGCGTAAAACGCCCCGGAATGGAAAGCGGCTATCGGCTGATCAGCGACTTCCTCTTCGGCGCCGAACGGCAGTTCGAAGATCGGCTCTATCTCGATCACATGCCCGACGAATCCCTCGGCACCTTGCAACTGGAGGTTGATACCTACGCATTCGGCAGCCGCTTCCTGCGCAGGGCCGAAGTCACTCTGCTCAACGGCTTCGTCCGCAGCGTGATCTTGACCGGAATTCTACTGGCACTCTTTTACGTCATGCTGACCAAACCCTTGGTTCGGGTTATCCGCGCACTCAGCAGCAGCGACCCCCGAAGCAGCGACCTGGGGCGACTGGATTTTCCGCAGGGCCATGAACACGACGAAATCGGCGTACTGGTCAAAGTCGCCAACCAGCAATTCGAAAACATGGCCACCGAGATTCAGCAACGACGCAATGCCGAGAACCGTTTGACCGATTATCTCGGGCAACTGGAGAACATCGTCTCCGCGCGCACCGCCGAACTGAAAGCAATCAACAACCGATTGAGCTTGTCCAACGACGAACTCGAAATAGCCCGCAGCACAGCACTCGACATGGCTGAGGCACGCTCGGTATTTCTGGCCAATATGAGTCATGAAATTCGCACTCCGCTCAACGGATTGCTGGGGATGATCGCCCTGTCTCTGGACAGCCCGATGAATGCCGAACAACAGCAGCAACTGTCGATTGCCCACGACTCCGGCAAGGTGTTGGTGGAGTTGCTCAACGATATTCTCGACCTATCGAAGTTCGATGCCGGTCAACTGGAACTCGAACACATCCCCTTTGACCTCGGCGTGCTGGTCGAGGACACGGCCAACCTGTTGTCGCAGAACGCCGCGCCAAGCGTTGAACTGGCCTGCCTGATCGACCCACAGTTTCCGACACTGGTACTGGGGGATCCGACACGGGTACGACAGATCGTCAGCAACCTCTTGTCCAACGCCCTGAAGTTCACCCGTTTCGGTCGCGTCGATGTACGCCTGAGCACTCATGACGACGGCGTGAGAATCGAGGTCTGCGATACCGGCATCGGTATCGCACAGGACGCCCAGGTTAAAATTTTCCAGCCTTTCACCCAGGCTGGAGCCGGTATCACCCGTCAGTTCGGCGGCACCGGTCTGGGTCTCGCCCTGACGTACAACCTTTGCGAGGCCATGCAGGGCCGCCTGACCATCAGTTCAGAGGCGGGTTTCGGCAGCCGGTTCTGCGCTGATCTGCCGTTGCCTTGCCATACCCCGGCTGCCACTCCGGTGCCACTGCGAGGGAGCGTCATAGCGATTACCACCGCCAGTAGTGGTCTGGCCGAACTACTAAACAGTTTGCTGCCTGGCTGGGGGCTGGACTATCAACAACGCAGCATCGACGACTCGCTGATTGGGCTCACACCTGATCTGTTGATCACCGACTGCCCTGAATGCCTGTTCGGGATACGTCCCACCCTCCAGGCACCGATTCTGCTGGTGACCGCCTACGGCAGTTTCATGCCAACCGAACAAGCCAATGCTCTGGCGCCTTTGCAGCAGCAGGCACGACCACTGGCACGCAACGCGTTGTATCAAACCTTGCGACGGGCCTTGCAGCCCGAGACCACCACCATCAACGACGCACAACTGGAAACCCTGTCGCCCCAGCGGCGGGCACGTATCCTGTTGGTGGAAGACAATCCGGTCAATCAGCTCGTCGCAAAAGGAATGCTCAGCAAGCTTGGCTGCGTGGTAACCGTGGCAGCCCATGGCGCCGAGTCCCTTGACCAGCTTGAGCGCAGCAGTTTCGATCTGGTGTTAATGGACTGCAACATGCCGGTCATGGACGGCTATGAAGCCAGCCGGCAGATCCGCCGTAGTGGTCGCTGGCCAGACCTGCCGATCGTCGCACTGACCGCCAACGCCATGCCCGAGGAGCGAGAGCGCTGCCGCGCGGCCGGCATGAGCGACTATCTGGCTAAACCGTTCCGGCGCGAAGAGCTGGCGGCCCTGCTTGACCTTTGGGTGCCCGTTACGACAGCGCTTTGATCTGCCCCAATAGCTGGTCCAGACCGCTACGCAGCTCACTCAAGCGATCCAGATCGACACCGCTGTCGCACAGCAGCCGCGCCTTGAGTGGCACGACCTGCTCGCGCAGGACGGATCCGGCTCCAGACAGGCTCAAGTGCACCTCACGCTCATCGCGCGCCGAACGCCGGCGCTGCACCAATGCCATCTGTTCAAGACGCTTGAGCAGCGGCGTGAGAGTCCCGGAGTCCAGGGCCAGTCGCTCACCAAGGGCTTTCACAGTCGGTTGCTCGGGCGGCGAGTCCTGCCATTCCCACAACACCAGCATTGCCAGATATTGCGGATAGGTCAGCCCTAACTGGTCGAGCATCGGCTTGTAGGCGCGAATGACCGCTCGGGAAGCGGCGTACAGCTTGAAGCACAGCTGGCTGTCGAGCTTGAGCGAATCGGCTGCCAGCTCATTCATTTCAGCAACGCTTCAATCTCGCCCGTCAGATCCTGTGGCTTGGTCGCCGGAGCAAAACGTTTGACGACCTGGCCGTCCTTGCCGATCAGGAACTTGGTGAAGTTCCACTTGATGCGTTGAGTGCCGAGCAGACCAGGAGCGCGCTTCTTCAACTGCACGAACAACGGATGGGCGTCGCTTCCATTGACTTCGATTTTTTTGAACAGCGGGAAGCTGACACCAAAATTCAACTCGCAAAACTCGGAAATGGCCCCTTCATTCCCCGGCTCCTGTTTGCCGAACTGATTACACGGAAAGCCAAGCACCACCAGTCCCTGGTCCTTGTAACTCTCCCAAAGCTCCTCCAGACCTTTGTATTGCGGCGTGAAACCGCACTGGCTCGCCGTGTTGACCACCAGAACTGCTTTACCAGCAAAGTCGGCCAGGGTCTTTTGCTCACCTTTAATGGTGATGCACGGGATATTCAGCAGGTTGTCGGTCATGGCGCAGACTCCTGAAACGGAAATGAAAGACAAACATAGCGAGCAATTGAATTGCGTGCAATTTAATTATAGACACGAAGCCCGACGTTCTCTGGAAGGTGTACACCCGGAATTTCACGGGTGCACACTACGGGGCCCGATCAAGCTCGCGGAACGAGGTCCAGGCACACCGAGTTGATGCAATAGCGCAAACCAGTCGGTGGCGGACCATCAGGGAACACATGCCCCAAATGCGCATCGCATTTGGCGCAGACCACTTCGGTACGAACCATGCCGTGACTCACATCGCGAATTTCGACCATCGCGCTTTCGCCGATAGGTTCGTAGAAACTTGGCCAGCCACAGCCAGAATCAAATTTGGCCTTAGAGTCGAACAGTGGCTCATTGCAGCAAATGCAGTGATAAACACCGTCGGTTTTGGTGTCGTTGTACTCGCCCGAGAACGGTCGCTCGGTGCCTTTGAGGCGACAAACGTTGTACTGCTCCGGGTCGAGCATGTCGCGCCATTCTTTAAGGGTTTTTTCCAACTTATCCATTGTCTTACCTCTGCAACTGAAAAAGCCTGATCTGTATCTTTTCCACGGATCGGGCGGCACGTATGATTGCGCCTCGTTAAACGCCAGTCTGGCAGCCGTGTAACGCGCATTCAAACGGATTTTCACGCTGCGACGCCGGTTACAGGCCTGTGTGAAAACGCAGGATTCCCAGTACGGTAGTTCATACACCGCCTGGATCGTTCATTTTCAGGAACACATCGCCATGCAGGTCAGCAAATCGAACAAGCTCGCCAACGTCTGTTATGACATTCGCGGCCCAGTGCTCAAGCACGCCAAACGCCTGGAAGAGGAAGGCCATCGCATCCTCAAGCTGAACATCGGCAACCCGGCGCCCTTTGGTTTCGAAGCACCGGACGAAATCCTTCAGGACGTCATCCGCAACCTGCCGACTGCGCAAGGCTACAGCGACTCCAAGGGCCTGTTCAGTGCCCGCAAGGCCGTCATGCAGTACTACCAGCAAAAGCAGGTAGAAGGCGTCGGCATTGAAGATATTTATCTGGGTAACGGCGTTTCCGAGCTGATCGTGATGTCGATGCAGGCCCTGCTCAACAACGGTGACGAAGTACTGATCCCGGCACCCGACTACCCGCTGTGGACCGCAGCCGTGACCCTGGCCGGCGGCAATCCGGTGCATTACCTGTGCGACGAGCAAGCCAACTGGTGGCCGGATCTGGCCGACATCAAGGCCAAGATCACTCCGAACACCAAGGCAATGGTGATCATCAACCCGAACAACCCGACCGGCGCGGTGTACTCCAAAGAAGTCCTGCTGGGCATGCTTGAACTGGCCCGTCAGCACAATCTGGTGGTGTTCTCCGACGAAATCTACGACAAGATTCTTTACGACGATGCCGTGCATATTTGCACCGCTTCGCTGGCCCCCGACCTGCTCTGCCTGACCTTTAATGGCCTGTCCAAGTCCTATCGCGTGGCGGGCTTCCGCTCTGGCTGGGTCGCCATTTCCGGTCCTAAACACAATGCCCAGAGCTACATCGAAGGCATCGACATGCTGGCCAACATGCGCCTGTGCGCCAATGTACCGAGCCAACACGCGATCCAGACCGCCCTCGGCGGCTATCAGAGCATCAATGACCTGGTCTTGCCGGCAGGCCGTCTGCTGGAACAGCGCAACCGTACCTGGGAACTGCTTAACGACATTCCTGGCGTCAGCTGCGTCAAACCGATGGGCGCGCTGTACGCCTTCCCTCGGATCGACCCGAAAGTTTGCCCGATCCACAACGATGAAAAATTCGTTCTCGATCTGCTGCTCTCGGAAAAGCTGCTGGTGGTCCAGGGCACTGCTTTCAACTGGCCATGGCCGGACCACTTTCGCGTCGTGACGCTGCCACGACTGGATGACCTGGACCAAGCCATTGGCCGGATCGGGAACTTCCTGAAGTCCTATCGCCAGTAAGCGCTGTTATGCCGTGCGACTGTTTGTAAAGTCGCACGGCGATTAATTCAGCAACACATCTTTATTTCCCGTACAACACCTACCCTCCTGTGCCCTTATGTTTCCATGGTCCGCCAGCACACCCAACAGCGACGGGACCCGCAGCGCAAAAAAAGCCGTCAAACCCACGCCTGATCAACGTCAGAAAAACCCTACAAGCGTCTAATATCTGACTGTAAGACACAGTTTGAAATAGTCACCCGGTTGAATAGCCTGGTGCAGCACCTTATATACCCCGCAGTACGCTACATATTTAGCATGAGGAGATTTCTACAACCATGATGCGCATCTTGCTGTTTTTGGCCACTAACCTGGCGGTCGTGCTGATTGCCAGCATCACCCTGAGCCTTTTCGGCTTTAACGGGTTCATGGCGGCCAACGGGGTTGACCTCAACCTCAATCAGCTGCTGGTTTTCTGTGCGGTCTTTGGTTTCGCAGGTTCCTTGTTCTCGCTGTTCATCTCCAAGTGGATGGCGAAGATGAGCACCAGCACCCAAATCATCAGCCAGCCACGCACTCGCCATGAACAATGGTTGCTGCAAACCGTCGAGCAACTGTCTCGGGAAGCCGGGATCAAGATGCCCGAAGTCGGGATTTTTCCGGCCTACGAGGCTAACGCCTTTGCCACCGGCTGGAACAAGAACGACGCGCTGGTCGCTGTCAGCCAGGGTTTGCTCGAGCGTTTTTCGCCGGATGAAGTGAAAGCCGTGCTGGCCCACGAAATCGGCCACGTGGCCAACGGCGACATGGTGACACTGGCGCTGGTACAAGGCGTGGTAAACACCTTCGTGATGTTTTTCGCGCGAATCATCGGCAACTTCGTCGATAAGGTGATTTTCAAGAACGAAGAAGGCCAAGGCATCGCCTACTACGTGGCGACCATCTTCGCCGAACTGGTATTGGGCTTCCTGGCCAGCGCGATCGTCATGTGGTTCTCGCGCAAACGCGAATTCCGCGCGGACGAAGCCGGTGCCCGCCTGGCCGGCACCAACGCAATGATCGGCGCCCTGCTGCGCCTGCGCTCGGAGCAAGGCTTGCCGGTACACATGCCGGACACCTTGAGTGCTTTCGGCATCAACGGCGGCATCAAACAGGGTTTGGCTCGCATGTTCATGAGCCACCCGCCGCTGGAAGAGCGCATCGACGCACTGCGTCGTCGCGGCTGATAGCCTTTATTCCAAAAGGGCGACGCAAGTCGCCCTTTTGCGTTGGTAGAGAAATCGACCACGCCAACGCTTGCAACGTGGGTCAGTTCTTTAGCAGTCTATAAACCCGCTCATCCAGGCGGGAGACACCGCTCTGGAGGAACTTCCAGCTCTCACCGAGGACGTCTCGTTCTTCCTCGACTCGAAGCTGCCAGTGATCGCCAAGCAGGCTTCTTGTTTCAGCATCGACCACAGCAAAGGGTGGCCCGCTCATTTGCATCTGGTCGTAGTCCAGGGTAATCAGCAACCCCTCACACCCCGACGGCAAGATTCGGTTCAGATGAGCAGCGTATCGTTCGCGCATTTCCGGCGGCAGGGCAATCAGCGCCGCCCGGTCGTACACCGCCGCGCAATCAGCCACATCCTCAGCGCTCAAGGCAAAAAAATCCCCGCACCACAATGCAATAGAGCCCACTTGATAGACCGTGAACGTGCCCCGCTGGCTGATCTGTGGCTCAAGTTGCTGCTCGCCGAAGAAATCCGTCACGGCCTTTTCTGACAGCTCAATACCCTGCACCTGATGACCACAACTGGCGAGCCACACAAGGTCTAGACTTTTCCCACACAACGGCACCAACACCCGTGAGCCTTCCGCCAATCCCAAACTAGGCCACCACCGCGGCAGGTAGGGATTGACCTCGGCCTGATGAAAACCGATCTGATTGCTCTCCCAACGTTTGTGCCAAAAGTCCGGCTGCATAAGTCACCCCTGAAAATTCGATCAAAAAGCACTAAAACTTATATTAGATTTAGATTAATGATCTGACTGAAGATGACCTCATCTTAACGCTCAGGAACCTCTTATGCTCCCTAGCCTGTTTATCTCCCATGGTTCGCCAATGCTTGCTCTGGAACCCGGTGCCAGCGGCCCGGCTCTGGCGCGCTTGGCCGCCGAGTTGCCCAGACCCAAAGCCATCGTGCTGGTTTCAGCCCACTGGGAAAGTCAGGAACTGCTAGTCAGTGGCAACCCTCAACCGGAAACCTGGCATGACTTCGGCGGCTTCCCGCCCGAGTTGTTTGCCGTTCAATATCCGGCTCCCGGTCAGCCAGAACTCGCAGCGCAGGTTGTCGACCTGTTGAAAACCGACGGCCTGGATGCACGCATCGACACCAAGCGCCCGTTCGATCATGGCGTTTGGGTTCCGCTGTCGCTGATGTATCCACAAGCGGATATTCCTGTGGTGCAGATCTCGCTTCCAACCCGTCAGGGTCCAGCCCTGCAAACCCGCGTAGGGCATGCCCTGGCCAGCCTGCGCGAGCAAGGAGTACTGCTGATTGGCTCTGGCAGCATCACCCACAACCTGCGCGAGCTGGATTGGCACGCCGGTCCGGAAAGCGTAGAGCCATGGGCCAAAGCTTTTCGCGACTGGGTGATCGACAAACTCGCTGCTGACGACGAAGCCGCCCTGCATGACTATCGCCAGCAAGCGCCCTATGCCGTGCGCAGCCATCCCAGCGACGAGCATTTGCTTCCGCTGTATTTCGCACGCGGTGCTGGCGGCGATTTCAGCATCGCCCATCAAGGTTTCACCATGGGTGCGCTGGGGATGGATATTTATCGGTTCGGTTGAACGTCACCTTTTTGGCAGGCAAAAAAATCCCCGAACCAGTCGGGGATTTTTTATGTTCGATCAATCAGCTCAAGAACCGATCAGTCTTCGCGATAGCGACGCAGTTTCAGCTGCTTACCGGCAACGCGAGTGTCCTTCAGTTTGGTCAGCAGACGCTCCAGACCATCTTCCGGCAACTCAACCAGGCTGAAGCTGTCACGCACCTGGATGCGACCGATAGCTTCACGAGCCAGACCACCTTCGTTCAGGATGGCGCCCAGCAGGTTTTTGGCAGCGATACCATCACGCGCACCCAGCGCGGTACGGCAACGAGCACGGCCTTCAGCCAATGGGACCGGAGCACGACGCTCACGATCACCACGGTCCGGACGATCACCGGAACGCTCACCGGAACGCTCAGGACGATCGCCACGCGGTGCATTGTTCGGCACCAGTGGACGTTCGCGCTCGATAGCAGCCAGGGTCAACGCTTGAGCGTTGGTAGCCTTGCGCAGCAGAGCAGCGGCCAGAGCACGTGGGGTGCAACCGATGTCAGCGGTCAGACGGTCCAGCAGATCGCCATGAGTCGATTCGGCATCAGCAACCAGCGGCGACAGGCTGTTAGTCAGCTTCTTGATGCGAGCATCGAGAACTGCCTGAGCATCCGGCAGGCGGACTTCAGCAACCTTCTGACCCGTCACACGCTCGATCACTTGCAGCATGCGGCGCTCACGTGGAGTCACCAGCAGCAATGCACGACCTTCGCGACCGGCACGGCCAGTACGGCCGATACGGTGAACGTAGGACTCTGGGTCGTACGGCATGTCCACGTTGAATACGTGGGTGATACGCGGAACGTCCAGACCACGAGCAGCAACGTCGGTCGCCACAACGATGTCCAGACGGCCATCCTTGAGGGATTCGATCACGCGCTCACGTTGGTTCTGAGCAATGTCACCGTTCAGCGCAGCGGCTTTGTAGCCTTTGGCTTCAAGGGCGCTTGCCAGATCCAGGGTCGCTTGCTTGGTGCGTACGAACATGATCAGGGCGTCGAAGTCTTCCACTTCCAGCAGGCTCAATACAGCCGAGGTCTTCTGGTCAGCGTGAACCAACAGGTGAGCCTGTTCGATCGCGGTAACGGTCTGAGTCTTGGTCTGGATCTTCACGTGCTTCGGATCGCGCAGATGGCGCTCAGCGATGGCACGGATCGACTGCGGCAGAGTGGCCGAGAACAATACGGTCTGACGGGTTGCAGGCATGGCCTTGAAGATAACTTCCAGGTCATCCATGAAGCCCAGTTTGAGCATTTCGTCTGCTTCGTCGAGAACCAGGTGGTTCACGGTAGCGAGAACTTTTTCGTCACGACGCAGGTGGTCGCACAGACGGCCCGGAGTGGCGACAACGATCTGTGCGCCATTACGGATTGCTTTCAGTTGTGGGCCCATCGGCGCGCCGCCGTAGACAGCCACAACAGTTACGCCCGGCATTTGCTTGGCATAAGTTTCGAAAGCGGTTGCAACTTGCAGCGCCAACTCACGGGTTGGGGCCAGGATCAGAGCCTGAGGCTCGCGCTTGGCAGGATCGATGCAGTGCAGGATCGGCAGGGCGAACGCAGCGGTTTTACCCGTACCGGTTTGCGCCTGACCAATCATGTCGTGACCGGCCATGATGATCGGGATCGATTGCTGCTGAATAGCCGAAGGCTCTTCATAGCCAGTCGCGATGACGGCTGCAAGAATATTTGGGTGAAGATCAAAAGCGGCGAAGCCGCCGGTTTCCTGGGTCATGGGTCTGCCTCTAGTGCATCCGCAAAGACCCATGCTCCAAAGCTGCGCATGCCGTGTAAGACTCAAGAGTCGCCCTGGCTGCTTTGTCGGCGGGGATTTGCGAAAACGTTTGAATGAATGGAACGTCAAGGATAGTTCGCAGAGCGAACAAGCAGCCGAAGCTGACTTCGGGGAATTGCAGTACCTAAACGTGGCCCGGTTAAAGGCCGGCGCGCACTATACCGGAATTACTGAAAAAAGGGAGAACTTTTTATAAGATAAATCGGCTGTACGCCTCTCTGTCACGGGCTTTGCGGATAATCCTCCAAGCGTCTACTTTTTAAAGGCCCGGCCTTGTGGGTTATAACGCTTAAACGGTTCATCTTTCAGGCCGAGACATTCAGTCTGAGACACCCTTTCCCGCCCCAGGATATGCCCCATGAATCAGCTCAGCCCCAGTCGCGTTAGTCGTGAACAGCGTGGTCACATCCTGTTGATCGGCCTGGACCGCGTTGCCAAACGTAATGCCTTCGACCTCGACCTGCTTAACGAACTCAGCCTGGCCTACGGCGAGTTCGAACGTAATGCCGAGGCGCGGGTAGCGGTAGTGTTCGGTCATGGCGAACATTTTACCGCCGGACTGGATCTGGCGAATGTCGGCGCCGCCCTGGCCGAGGGCTGGCAAGCACCGACCGGCGGCTGCGATCCGTGGGGCGTATTCGCAGGGCCGAGGGTCAGTAAGCCGGTAATTGTCGCCGTACAGGGTTACTGCCTGACCATCGGCATCGAATTGATGCTGGCCGCCGATATCAACCTGTGCGCCAGCAATACGCGCTTCGCCCAGATGGAAGTCCAACGCGGGATCTTCCCTTTCGGAGGTGCCACCTTGCGTCTGCATCAGATCGCCGGCTGGGGCAATGCCATGCGCTGGCTGCTGACCGGCGATGAGTTCGATGCTCATGAAGCCTTGCGGCTAGGCTTGGTCCAGGAAGTGATGGCCAGCGAGGACCTTATGCCACGCGCACTGGAGTTGGCCCAGCGTATCGCCGGGCAAGCACCATTGGGCGTTCAGGCCACCCTGATGTCCGCCCGTCAGGCACGCCTTGAAGGTGAAACTGCCGCCACTCAAGGGTTACCGCCACTGGTCAAGAAGCTGCTGAACAGCGAAGACGCGAAGGAAGGTCTGCGTGCCATGCAGGAGCGGCGGCCAGGGGTATTCAAGGGCTGTTGAGTTCTGTGCCTTATGTATCTGCAGGTGTACCGCTTCGCGAGCAAGCCCGCTCCCACATTAGACTTTGGTGTGTTCACAATTTTGTGATCAATACAGATCCAGTGTGGGAGCGGGCTTGCTCGCGATAGCAATTTGACAGACAACATTTATGTCGCCGGGCGAATGACCTTGATCAGCGATTGCAACGAGTAGCCCAGTCGCGGCGCGAGGGCTTCAGCCCGGGCGGTCAGGCCGTCCATATCCAGGGTTTGATCGAGATCCGCGGGAACGATCAGGATCACGTTGCCCTCCTTCACCGGCAGTTCCCAATAATGCCGGTGATAAAGACCGCGCAGCAAAGCAGCACCCAATGGTTTGCCGTCATCAGTGGCCCATTGATTGATCACCAACCAGCCACCCGGATTCAGACGTTTCTGACAGTTTTCCAGAAAACCCCAGGCCAGATGCCCGACGCCCGGGCCGACGTCGGTATAGAGGTCGACGAAGATCAAATCAGCCGACTCGGCAGTGTCGAGCAGCTCCAGCGCATCGCCGACACGAATGTACAGCCGCGGATCGTCATCCAGACCCAGGTATTCGATGGCCAGGCGCGGTACATCCGGGCGCAACTCGATGGCTTCGACGTCTTCCAGCGGCAGGAACTTGAGGCAAGCCTGGGTCAGCGTACCGGCGCCGAGGCCCAGAAACAGCGCGCTTTCCGGAGCGTCGTGGCACAGCGCACCAATCAACATGGCTCGGGTGTAGTCGTACTCCAGCCAGCTTGGATCCGCAGTGAACACGCAGCTCTGCTCGATGGCATCGCCAAATTCGAGAAAGCGGTAATCCGCCACTTCCAGCACCCGAATCATGCCAAAGTCATCGTGCACTTCGGCGAGCAGGTGCTCGACGCGCTCCTCAGTCATCTCATCTCCTAACCGACACCGGGCTCAACCCCGGCAACGCGATAAATCCAGCCGCTCGGCGCCGAGCGGGAAAGGCGCGATTGTCCGCGAAGCGACGGGAACAGGTCACGCACTAATTGCTGATAACATGACCGTCCGACCGTAAAACACTAGAGTCCGTGATGAGCCAACCCTGGAGCCCTGACAGCTGGCGCGCCCTGCCGATCCAGCAACAACCCCATTATCCTGACGCTGCGCACTTGCTGCAGGTTGAGCAAAGCCTGGCCAGTTATCCGCCGCTGGTGTTTGCCGGTGAGGCCCGGGAGTTGCGCCGTCAGTTTGCCGAGGTCACTCAGGGTCGGGCATTTCTGCTGCAAGGCGGTGATTGCGCGGAAAGCTTTGCCGAGTTCTCGGCAGCAAAAATTCGCGACACCTTTAAAGTATTGCTGCAGATGGCGATTGTCATGACCTTTGCGGCGGGCTGCCCCGTGGTCAAGGTCGGCCGCATGGCCGGGCAATTCGCCAAACCGCGCTCCTCCAACGATGAAACCCTCAATGGCGTGACCCTGCCGGCCTACCGTGGCGACATCGTCAATGGCATTGGTTTCGACGAAAAGAGCCGCGTGCCGGACCCGGATCGGCTGTTGCAGGCCTACCATCAGTCCACCGCGACCTTGAATCTGCTGCGCGCTTTTGCTCAGGGCGGTTTTGCCGACCTCCATCAAGTGCACAAATGGAACCTGGACTTCATCGCCAACTCGGCCCTGGCCGAGAAGTACAGCCATCTGGCTGATCGCATTGATGAAACCCTGGCCTTCATGCGCGCCTGCGGCATGGACGGTTCGCCGCAATTGCGCGAAACCAGTTTCTTCACGGCCCACGAAGCACTGCTGCTGAACTACGAAGAAGCCTTCGTGCGTCGCGACAGCCTGACCAACGATTATTACGACTGCTCGGCGCACATGCTTTGGATCGGCGACCGCACGCGCCAGCTCGACGGCGCCCACGTCGAATTCCTGCGCGGGGTGAACAACCCGATCGGGGTCAAGGTCGGCCCGAGCATGAACACCGAAGAGTTGATTCGCCTGATCGATATCCTCAACCCGGCCAACGATCCCGGCCGCCTCAACCTGATCGTGCGCATGGGTGCGAACAAGGTTGGCGACCATCTGCCGCAACTGATCCGCGCAGTGGAAGGCGAAGGCAAAAAAGTGCTGTGGAGCTCCGACCCAATGCATGGCAACACCATCAAGGCCAGTAGCGGCTACAAGACCCGCGACTTCGCGCAAATCCTCAATGAAGTGAAACAATTCTTCCAGGTGCACGAAGCGGAAGGCAGCTATGCCGGCGGCATCCATATCGAAATGACCGGACAGAACGTCACCGAATGCATTGGTGGTGCGCGACCGATCACCGAAGACGGTTTGTCGGACCGTTATCACACCCATTGCGACCCACGGATGAATGCCGATCAGTCGCTGGAGCTGGCGTTTTTGATTGCCGAGACACTCAAACAGGTTCGCCGTTGAGTCAGTAGGTTTTTCGTCACCTGATACACCGCCATCGCGAGCAAGCCCGCTCCCACACTAAATCTGCGTAAACCCATCATTTTGTGATCAACGCAGATCTAGTGTGGGAGCGGGCTTGCTCGCGATGGCGCCGGGTCAGTCACCACTGAGCTCAGTCAACGCCACCCGCAACCGTATCGCACTGGCCCGCGGGCAGTTCAACTGAATTTCCGGCAACCCCAACCAATCAGCCATCTGCCGCAGACTCTTGGCCAAAGCTTGCATCCCCTGCTCATCCAGCCCCGGCTCTTCCTCATGCACGGCATGCACTGCCAACCGTCCCTGAGCCCGTTCGGCCCGTAAATCAACCCGGGCGGCGATCCGTTCGTTGTGAAGAAACGGCAATACGTAATAGCCGTAGACCCGCTTGGCAGCAGGCGTGTAGATCTCCAGCCGATAGCGGAAATCGAACAAACGCTCGGTACGGCTACGCTCCCAGATCAGCGAATCGAACGGCGAGAGCAAGGCGCTGGCCTCGACGTTGCGCGAGACTTTCGGTTCTGGCAGGCAATAGGCCGGCTGCCTCCAATCCTGTACCTCGCAGACCATCAACTCGCCCGTTTCAACCAACTCGGCCAGACGCGCGCGGCTGTCGGCAGGCGAAAGCCGGAAGTAATCGCGCAGGTCCTTGTCCGTACCGACACCCAATGCGTTCGCAGCATGCACCAGCAGCCCCCGCTGGGCCTCGGCTTCGCTGAGTAGCGATTGCTGAAGAATTTTTGCGGGTATGACCCGTTCCGGCAAATCATAAAGACGCTCGAAACCTCGACGTCCCGAAACCGTCACTTCACCGGCGGCAAACAACCACTCCAACGCGTGCTTCTCGGCGCTCCAGTCCCACCATGGGCCTGCTCGTTCCTGACGGGTCGACACACTGCCGGCGCCGAGCGCACCTCGCTCCTCGACCAAGGCCAACACTCGACGAATTGTCTCCTGCTGCTCCCGCCCGAAACGGGCCATTTGCTGGTAAATGCCCTCCCCTTGCGTCGCCCGCTGCATGCGCCAGCGCATCAAGGGATACATCGATAGCGGCAGCAACGACGCCTCATGCCCCCAATATTCAAATAACGTCCGCCGCCGGCCCTGACTCCAGGCCGCCTGATCAAGCAATTCGGATGAGTAGTTGCCAAGACGCGAGAACAGCGGAAGGTAGTGCGAGCGCACCAGAGCGTTGACCGAATCGATCTGCAGGATGCCCAGACGTTCGATCAGCCGGTTGAGCTGAATCGGCTTGATCGCCGCTGGCGGCTGGCGCCCGGAAAAGCCTTGGGCGGCCAGCGCCAGACGCCGAGCCTGTTTGAGAGAAAAGGACAGTTCTGCGGGCATGTACATCTCCTTGTCTGCTCGCAAACTACCTCACTACGAAGCGGCTTGTGTAGTTGTCCGGGAATCATTTGTGCATCGGGTCATCCCAGAATGGGCGTACGGTTTCGTGCTCGACATCCGCCCGACTGAGCCCCATATCCTTCAAGGCCTCGTCGCTCATGCTCGCCAGCAGCGCGCGCTCACGATTGAGTTGATGCCAGCGGGCGATCTTCTCCATCAGATGCCGCAGGGGGAAACCATGGAATGAAAATTTTTCGACCAGTACATAACCTTTTTGACCTTTCATCATCTTGCCCTCCAGTGGGGATGGCTAGAGTCTCGCGCTGGAGCTAAGATCAATCCAACGAATGTTTCTTATGCAATACATCTCTGAGATTGATCAATTGGCCAACTACCCGAGCATCGACACCGAAGTCCTGCGCACCTTCGTCGCGATCGCCGACCAAGGCGGCTTTACCCGCGCCGGTGAGCTGGTCAATCGCACCCAATCGGCAGTCAGCATGCAGATGAAGCGTCTTGAAGAAGACGTCCTGCAACGCCAGCTGTTTCAACGAGATGGACGCCAGGTACGGTTGACTGCCGAGGGCCAGGTGCTGCTCGGCTACGCGCGGCGCATCCTGAAACTGCACAGTGAAGTGTTCAATACGTTGCGCGAACCGCACATGGTCGGCACCGTGCGCATCGGCACCCCGGATGACTATGTGATGCGCTTTTTGCCGGGAATTCTGTCGCGCTTCGCTCAAGCCTATCCGTTGATTCAGATCGAAGTGCATTGCGAGTCGTCCAAGCAACTGCTGCTCCGTCAGGACCTGGACCTGTCCATCGTCACCCGCGAGCCGGGCAGCGAGATTGGCCAGTTGCTGCGCAAGGAGCGTTTTGTCTGGGCCGAAGCGCAATGCTTCAGCGCCCACGAACAGACGCCACTGCCGTTGGCGATGTTCAACAGTGATTGTTTCTGCCGGCTCTGGGCCTGCAACGCCCTGGATGCTGCCGGGCGCGATTATCGCATCGCCTACAACAGCTCCAGCCTCTCGGCGCTCATGGCTATCGTCAGTGCCGGCCTTGCGGTCACCGCGCAACTGGAAAGCCTGATTACCTCGGACATGCGCATCCTCGGTGCAGCCGAAGACCTGCCGCTGTTGCCCGAAGCCAGCATCATGCTGCTGCGTAACGTGAACACGCCGTCACCCATCACTGAATGCCTGGCCGAGCACATCGTCGACGGCTTCAAACTTTAAACGCGAGCATCACCGCACAGAGCACCAGGAAGCCGCAAAACAGCCCGCGCAATAGCCGCTCCGGCATAGCGTGGGCGATTTTCACTCCCCAACTGATGCTCAACAGCCCACCGGCCGCCAACGGCAAACCGATCATCCAGTCCACCTGATGATGGACCGCGTAGGTCACCAGCGTGACGCCGGTGCTCGGCAGGGCCAAGGCCAGGGACAGGCCTTGGGCGACCACCTGGCTGGTGCCAAACACGCTGGTCAGCACCGGCGTGGCGACCACCGCCCCGCCGACACCAAACAATCCGCCCATGGTCCCGGATGCAGCACCCAGCACACCCAGCCACGGCCACGGGTAGCGCATCTGCGCCGAGACCGGAGCATTGGCCATGAACATCCGCGCCAGGTTGTAGACCGACAAGGCGATCAGGAACGCGACAAAGCCAATACGCATCACTCGCGCATCGATCCCCACCGCCCAGATCGAGCCCAGCCAGGCAAAGCAAAATCCCATCAAGGCCAGAGGCAACGCATGGCGCAGTTCAATACGATTGCGCTGGTGATAACGCCACAACGCCAGCATCACATTCGGCACCACCATGACCAACGCCGTGCCTTGAGCAATCTGCTGGTCCATACCAAACAGCACACCCAGCACCGGAATCGCGATCAAGCCGCCACCGATACCGAACAAACCACCCACGGTCCCCAACGCCGCGCCAAATGCCAGATACATCACTAACTCAATCACTGACCATCCCCTCACCGATGGCTTTGCATGCTACGCAGTCTGATCTGGCACTACAAAGCGATCCTGGTGGGCGCTAAACTGAAAATTATCTAGCGCATTAAAGATTCGCCCGCTAGATTCAGGGTGAGTAATGATCAAGGCCCCAAAATGACTAGCGTTAGCTCCACCCCAGATAGCTCCACTCCAGATAACTGCGACCAGCTGCTACTCGACAACCAGTTGTGTTTTGCCCTGCATTCCACGTCGCTGTTGATGACCAAGGTTTACAAGCCGCTGTTGCAGGCGTTAGGCCTGACCTACCCGCAGTACCTGGCGATGATGGTGTTGTGGGAACGTGACGGATTGACCGTAGGCGAGATCAGCACTCGCCTGCTGACAGACCCAGGATCACTGACACCGCTGCTCAAACGCCTGGAAGCCGAAGGCTTGCTGAGCCGCACCCGCAGCCGTGAAGACGAGCGCGTGGTGATCGTTGAACTGACCGAGCAGGGCCGCACCCTGCGGGACAAGGCCCGGGATATTCCGCAGTGCATCCTCGGTGCCAGCGGCCAGACTCTGGAGCAGATACGCAAGCTGCAGGCCGATCTGCTGGCGTTGCGTAGCCATTTGCAAGACAGCTTGTAAGCAACCAATCACACCGCAAAAGATCGCAGCCTTCGGCAGCTCTTACGGGATCGGCATACACCTGCAAATTCGTGGGTATATCGGATCGGCGTAGGAGCTGCCGCAGGCTGCGATCTTTTGGGGCGCCTCACTTTCTACACATTTTTTGCGAAATTTATATTGCGCACTAAATATTTGCGATGTACATTTATTTCGCAGTTACTTAGCGCGCAAACATTTAGCGCAAACAAACCAACAGAAAGAGGCTCACACCATGCAAACTCTCTACACCGCTGTTGCAACCGCTACCGGTGGCCGTGATGGTCGCGCTGTTTCCAGCGATAGCATTCTCGACGTCAAACTCGCCACTCCGAAAGAGCTCGGCGGCGCGGGTGGCGAAGCGACCAACCCTGAGCAGCTGTTCGCTGCCGGCTATTCCGCCTGCTTCATCGGCGCACTGAAATTCGTCGCCAGCCAAACCAAACGCAAAATCCCCGACGACGCCTCGATCACCGCCCACGTCGGTATCGGCCAGATTCCTGGTGGTTTCGGTCTGGATATCGACTTGCACATCAGCCTGCCCGGCCTGGAACAGGCGGACGCACAGTCTCTGGTGGAGGCAGCGCATCAGGTTTGTCCGTACTCCAACGCCACCCGTGGCAACGTCGATGTGCGCTTGCACGTCACTGTCTGAGCACCGTCGCAAGAGCTGGACGACGACCACAAAAAAACGTCTTCATGCAAGATGAAACTACGACGATTTTGCTGACTCTGAACAGGTAGAGCAGGCTAAGCTGGGAGCTAGCCTGCCACTGCCATTTGCCAAGAGAAGCGAATAAAAATTATGGGTCGAGTCGTTGCTGCTGCGGTTTACAGTGCCGGTAAGAGAATCACCGATATCACCCTCGATGAAGGCATTACCTGGGCCGAAAAGCCTGGCCATTTCGTCTGGATCGGCTTGGAGGAGCCCAATGCTCAAGAGCTGACCAACCTGCAAAAACAGTTCAACTTGCACGAACTGGCCATTGAAGACGCCCTGGAAAAACACAGCCGGCCGAAACTGGAAACCTTCGGTGATGCGCTGTTTATCGTGACCTACTCGCCGGTACGTCATGAGGGCAAGCTTGAGTTTATCGAGACTCATATTTTTGCCGGCAAGGGTTATATCATCACCGCCCGCAACGGCCATTCGGCGTCCTACGCCCATGTGCGCCAACGTTGTGAGGCACGGCCTCTGTTACTCGGTCATGGCGAAGACTTTGTGCTCTACGCCCTGCTCGATTTCGTCATCGAAAACTATCAGCCGGTCAGCGAGGCGATTCATGCCGAAATCAATGAGCTGGAACGTAACGTGCTTAGCAGTTCACTGAATGAACGCGATATCCAGAATCTGCATGGCTTGCGCCAAGATCTGCTGCGCTTGCGCCGGTACGTGGCACCGATGGTTGAGATCAGCGAAGAACTGCAGAAGCTGACGTTTCCGTTTATCGACAAGAATATGCGCCCGTACTTCCGCGATGTGCAGATTCATGTGACACGGCAGATGGAAGACCTGGCGACGTTACGCGATATCGCCAGCCAGACCATCGAAATTGGCGTGCTGCTGGAGGCGTCGCGGCAAAGTGTGGTGCAACGCAAGTTCGCTGCCTGGGCGGCGATTCTGGCGCTCCCGACGGCAGTAGCCGGGATTTATGGGATGAACTTCCAGAACATGCCTGAGCTGAGCTGGCACTACGGTTATCATTCGGTGCTGGGGTTTATTGCGCTGGGTTGTTTCGGATTGTGGGTCAGCTTCAAGCGGTCGGGGTGGTTGTAGGTTTCGGACTGTGTTTTTGCAGGTCAAACCGGTCGACTCCATCGCGAGCAGGCTCGCTCCCACAAGTCTTGCACGGACCTTGTGGGAGCGAGCCTGCTCGCGATGCTTTTAGGGGCTTAAGCAGATTCAGCCTTCGGCTTGTGCGCGACGAATCGCATCATCCATTCCGCCACGGTGGCGCCATGGTGTTCATGGACCAGGCTGGCCACGCCGTTCTGGTAGATCAGCTCGCCAAGGGCCTGCTGACGAATCTCCAGCAACGCGCGCGAATAGTCGTGAATGAACTCCGGGTGACCCTGGAAGCACAGCACTTGATCGTTGATGTGATAAGCGGCAAACGGGCAGAAATCGCTGGAAGCGATCACTGTGGCGTTTTCCGGCAGCGCGGTGACCTGGTCCTGATGGCTGATCAACAAGGTCAGTTCTTCGACCACAGGGCTCATCCACGGCGCTTTGGCGGCCAATGTGTAGCTGTGGGTCCCAACACCCCAGCCCTGGGTCGCGCGCTCGCTCTTGCCGCCCAGCAGCAACGCCAACAGTTGATGCCCAAAGCAAATGCCGAGCAGCTTGTCGCCACGCTCATAGCGTGCCAACAAGTAAGTCTTGAGGGTTTGAATCCAAGGATCGGTGCCGAAGGAATCGGCTTTACTGCCGGTGACCAGATAAGCATCGAAAATCAGGTCATCACTGGGGTAATCGCCTTGCATCACGTTGTAGACGGTGAACTCGGCAGCGATCGGTTGCTGCGAAAACAGACGCTGGAACATCTGCCCGTAACCCTGATATTGATCGACCAGTTCTGGACGCAGGATGTCGGTTTCCAGAATGCAGATGCGTAACGACATAAAAAATACCTGACACGATAAAGGCGATAGTGCGCACACCAGAGCCTGCCTTGAAATACCGCTGCAAGGCAAGCCCGGAACGCACCATCGGGCGGTCAGGAATCCTCGGTCAGAACAGCGTCCCTTGAGCTGCTTTCTCCAACAGCAATGTCGGCGGCGCAAAGCGCTCGCCATATTGCTCGGCCAGGTAGTGGGTGCGGGCGATAAAGTCCTTCAAGCCGTATTGGTTGATGAACTGCAGGGCACCACCCGTCCAGGCCGCGAAGCCAATACCGAAGATCGAACCGATGTTGGCATCGGCCGTCGAGTGCAACACGCCCTCCTCCACACAGCGCACGGTTTCGATGGCCTGCACGAACAGCAAGCGATCGCGTACGTCTTGCGCCGAGATCTGACCGTCGGCTTTCTCGAAGCGTGTTTTTAACTCCGGCCACAGGTGTTTTTGCCCGCCGGCCGGATAGTCGTAGAAACCGCCACCGGCCGCTTTACCCGGACGCTTGCATTCATTGAGCAGCAGATCGATCACCGCAAAGGCCGGATGCAGTGTCAGCGGTTTCCCTTCGGCTTGCAGGTCCTTGGCGGTTTGCTGACGGATATGGCTCATCAGACTCAGAGAAACTTCGTCGGAAATCGCCAGCGGCCCAATAGGCATCCCAGCCTTGCGCGCCTCGGTTTCGATCATCGGCGCCGAAATGCCTTCACCGAGCATGGCGATGCCTTCGTTGGTGAACGTGCCAAACACCCGCGACGTGAAGAACCCACGACTGTCGTTGACCACAATCGGGGTTTTCTTGATTTGCAGTACGAAATCAAAACCGCGCGCCAGGGTTTCATCGCTGGTGTTGGCCCCTTTGATGATCTCCACCAGCGGCATTTTGTCCACCGGGCTAAAGAAGTGCAGACCGATGAATTTTTCCTGCTGCGGCACCGCAGTAGCGAGGCCGCTGATGGGCAAGGTCGAGGTGTTGGACGCGATCACCGCATCGGCACCGACCACCTGCTGCGCAACCAACGTGACCTTGGCTTTCAGCTCGCGATCTTCGAACACTGCTTCGATGATCAGGTCACAACCGGCCAAATCAGCATCCTGTTGGGTGGTCTTGATTCGCGCCAGGGTGCTTTCCCGCTGCTCGGCCGTCAGTTGCCCACGCGCGACTTTCTTGTCGAGCAGCATCGCCGAATGCGCTTTGCCCTTTTCGGCGGCGGCGAGGTTGATGTCCTTGAGCACCACCTCGATGCCGGCCACCGCACTGACGTAGGCAATCCCGGCGCCCATCATGCCGGCGCCGAGCACACCGACTTTGCGTGTCACGTACGGTGCGAAACCTTGTGGCCGGGAACTGCCGGCATTGATTTCGTTCAGCTGGAACCAGAAGGTGCCGATCATGTTCTTCGCCACCTGGCCGGTGGTCAGCTCGGTGAAGTAGCGGGTTTCGATCAACTGCGCGGTGTCGAAATCGACTTGGGCGCCTTCAACCGCCGCACACAGGATTTTCTCTGGCGCCGGCAGGCAGCCATTGGTTTTGCTGCGCAGGATCGACGGCGCGATGGCCAGCATTTGCGCCACTTTGGGGTGAGACGGAGTGCCGCCGGGAATCTGGTATCCACTCATATCCCAGCGCTGCTTGACCGTCGGGTTGGCGATGATCCACGCCCGAGCCTTGACCAACAGTTCATCACGATCAGCTGCCAGCTCATCGATCAAACCGGCTTGTAGCGCTTGTTGCGGCGTGACCTTTTTGCCTTCGAGCAGGTACGGCAAGGCTTTCTCCAGCCCCAGCATGCGCACCATACGCACCACTCCGCCACCGCCGGGCAGCAAGCCGAGGGTCACTTCCGGCAAACCAATCTGTACCGATTTATTGTCCAGAGCGACCCGATGATGGCAGGCCAGGCAAATTTCCCAACCACCACCCAGCGCCGCGCCATTGATGGCAGCAACCACAGGTTTACCAAGGGCTTCCAGCGTTCGCAGCTGAGCTTTGAGCACCAGCACCCTGTCGTAGAACGCTTTGGCTTCGGGCTTGCCGACTTTGATCAGTTCATTGAGGTCGCCGCCGGCAAAAAAGGTTTTTTTCGCTGAGGTGATGATCACTCCGGCAATCGACTCTTTGTCGGCCACCAGCCGGGCGACATTGGTGGCCATGGCATCGCGGTAAACCGCGTTCATGGTGTTGGCACTCTGGCCCGGCAGGTCGATGGTCAGAACGACGATCCGGTCCTGACCTTTTTCGTAACGGATGGCATCAGTCATGAAAATGTTTCCTTAAAGTCAGGGCTCAGAGGCGTTCGATGATGGTGGCAATACCCATGCCGCCGCCGACACAGAGCGTCGCCAGGCCATAGCGCAGGCGACGCACTTCCAGCTCATCAAGCAAAGTGCCGAGGATTGCGCAACCCGTGGCGCCCAACGGGTGGCCCATGGCGATGGAACCGCCGTTGACGTTGACCTTGTCCGGGTCGATGGCCATGTCTTTGATGAACTTCAGCACCACCGAAGCAAAGGCTTCGTTGACTTCGAACAGGTCGATGTCTTCGACCCGCAACCCGGCCTTGGCCAGCGCTTTGCGGGTGGCCGGGGCGGGACCGGTGAGCATGATGGTCGGATCGGTACTGGTGACCGCCGTGGCGACGATGCGCGCCCGTGGCTGCAAGCCCAGCTCGCGGCCTTTGGATTCAGAGCCGATCAGCATCAACGCGGCGCCATCGACGATTCCCGAGCTGTTGCCCGGGGTGTGCACATGGTTGATGCGCTCCACATGGCTGTAGACCCGCAATGCCGTGGCGTCGAAACCCATTTGCCCGATCATTTCGAAACTCGGTTTGAGATTGGCCAGGCCTTCCAGCGTGGAGCCCGCGCGAATGAATTCATCGTGATCGAGCAGGACGACGCCGTTTTGATCCCGCACCGGCACTAGCGACTTGTTGAAGGAACCGTCCGCCCTCGCCCGAGCGGCTTTTTGCTGGGAGTGCAGCGCAAAGGTGTCGACATCCTGGCGGCTGAAGCCTTCCAGCGTGGCGATCAGGTCCGCGCCGATGCCCTGAGGCACGAAATGGCTGTGCAGGTTGGTTTGCGGGTCAAGTGCCCAGGCCCCGCCGTCGCTGCCCATCGGCACCCGCGACATGGACTCGACGCCGCCCACGACCACCAGATCCTCGAACCCAGAGCGTACTTTCATGGCGCCGAGGTTGACTGCTTCCAGCCCTGAGGCGCAGAAACGATTGATTTGCAGACCGGCCACGCTGACGTCCCAATCGGCGACAAAGGCGGCAATCTTGGCGATATCCGAACCCTGGTCGCCGACCGGCGTCACGCAGCCGAGCACAATGTCATCCACCTGGCTGGTATCGAGCGCTGTGCGCTGCTGCAGAGCGGTGAGCAGCCCAGCCAACAGGTTCACTGGCTTGACGCTGTGCAAGGCGCCATCAGCCTTACCTTTGCCACGGGGCGTGCGTAACGCATCGAAAATCAAAGCTTCAGTCATGACGTCCTCGAACCGCTGTGCAAGTGAGTTGCAGAGTTCTCACATTAGGCGCAGCAGCGATGGATTCAATGACCGAAGCGCTCACTGGCTTTGACGGTCACGCTCAGACGAACGGTAGCGAGCTAATTGATGACGTGGATTGAGCAACGGAACTGTCTAGCCGAAGGGCGACCAAGCAGATGGCAATAGGCCTCATAGCTTTTTTAAAGCATTTGGTCATTGGTTGATATGGAATGGATCTAAACAAAGCGCCACACGGCCCCTAAGGTAAACCTGTAGGAGGTTGTCGTCGGGCTTTGCCGAGGCCCTCCTCAGAAAGGAAGTACAGCGCTTTGCCGTCATGGAGATATGCAGGCAAGCATTTGACGTTAAATAACAAAAAAGGCAGTCAGCCATGTTCAAACAATCGAAAGTACGTCAGGCCGGGCTCATTCTATTCGCCACTACGCTGCTCCTGATTTTGCCGAACCTCACTAAAGTGATCGGCTAAAGGCGTGGCTGTTTTACAGCGCCCCACTCAATTTGTGCCCCGGTTCGCTACCGGGGTCGGCGCTTGTGTGCCAACCTTCCTGCAAGACTCGGGAGCTCAATAGCGCCGTGTTCGACCACGTCTCCCAGTCACAGCGCAGCCTGTGGGGCGACAAACTTGCAGACAACATGACGGCGGTCATTTGAAACCATTCATTTTGCTTGGGGCCTTGCTGCTCAGCACGCCCTTGTATGCCGCGCAGCTGGTCCTGGAGCTGGGCGCGGGTAGTCGAACCTGGCAAACCGAGGAATTGCTCAAGCACCCTCAAGCCCGGACGATCACTATTACTGACGATGTTTCCTATAAACGGAACATGAGTTATCGCGCTGTGCCGCTGTCTGCATTGCTGACCGGCATCAACGCTGATGACCATTTGCAAGCGGTGGCGCTTGACGGTTTTGCTGCCGAGCTGGCCGCTGCCCCGCTATTGAATCACAACGGTGCTCAAGCCTGGCTGGCGGTGGAAGACCCGCGTAAACCTTGGCCACCGTTGGCCGAGGGCAAACCAAGTGCCGGGCCGTTTTATCTGGTCTGGAGCAACCCCCAAGCCGGCCATATCAGCCCTGAACAGTGGCCTTTCCAGGTCGCCAGTATCAAAAAACTGGCCGCCGTGGCCGAACGTTTCCCGGCCCTGCGCCCTGATCCGAAGCTAGCGGCGAATGACCCGGTGAATCAGGGTTTTGCGTTGTTCCAGAAGAATTGCCTCGCTTGCCATCGCCTGAACGGCGCGGGTGACGCGCAGTTTGGTCCTGATCTGAACATTCCCTTCAGCCCTACCGAATATTTCGGTGCTGACTTCCTCAAGCGTTATATCCGCGACCCGCAAAGCCTGCTCCATTGGCCACAGGCGAAAATGCCCGGCTTCTCCGCAACCGTATTACCGGATGCGGAGTTGGATTTGTTGGTGGGGTATTTGAAGCATATGACGGGGCGTAAGCAGCAGCCCTGAGGTTTTCTCTTGAAATTCTTGGCGGCTATTCAGACGCCATCGCGAGCAAGCCCGCTCCCACACTTGATCTCCTGTGTATCGCAGATAGTGCACACGCCGACGATCTAATGTGGGAGCGGGCTTGCTCGCGATGCGGTATCCCCGTTACTGCTGCTGCACCGAAATAGTCGGCGTCGATGAGACGAAGACTTTGGCGTGCATCTGCTCGCCACCACCGCCACGGCGCATGCCGCGCACCGGGCAGGCGTCCAGGTAGTCGAGGCCGACTGCCAGCTTCAGGTGGCGTTCGGGTCTGGCCAGTTGATTGGTCACATCGAAGCTGTACCAAGCGTCATCGAGCCACGCTTCGGCCCAGGCATGACTGGCCAAGTGTTCGCTGTTCTCGCTGTACAGATAACCCGACACATAGCGCGCCGGAACGCCCAGACTGCGTGCGCAGGCAAGGAACGCATGGGTATGGTCCTGACAGACCCCGGCGCGCCCGGCAAAGGCCTCAGCGGCGCTGGTTTCGACTTCGGTGGAGCCCGGTGTGTAGGTCATGTGCTGGTTCAGACCGTGCATCAAGTCGATCAACCCGCTGCGATCACGACGCTTGAGGCATTGCTGGGCAGCAAAAGCCCGCAAAGCCTCATCCGCCTCGGTCAAGCGAGTATAACGCAAGAATGGCAGCGCCGACTGACTCTCATATTCGGCTTCGCGCTGTTCATCGATGTCTACTTGCCCACGGGCGCCGATGATGATCGCTTCATGGGGTTCATCCATGGTCAGCACATGCAGGATATTACCGAATGGGTCCAATTGAGCACGCACTGGCCGCGGCAAGTCGAGTTGCCAACTGAGCACGTGCTGGCGTTCGCTGTCGTGGGGTGTCAGACGTAAATACTGGATGCTCGCCCGCACCTGATCTTCGTAGCGATAGGTGGTCTCGTGGCTAATGGAAAGTCTCATGCAGCCTCCAGGTAGGAACTGTGAATGGCGTTGCCCAACTGGCGCACCAGCGGGATGAATTCGGTCAGCCAGGCGTGCAGGCCTTCCTCGAGGATTTCGTTGATGCCGGTGTAGCGCAGACGTGCGTCCATTTCGGCCGCGAGGCGTTGCGCTGGCCGGCCGTTGGCGCCCGGCAGGCTGGCGAGGATCTGGTCGATCTCTTCAGTACAAGCGCGCAGGGAACGCGGTACATCGGCCCGCAGCAGCAACAATTCGGCGACGTGTCGCGCACCAGGGGCGTCGCGGTAGATCTCGGTATAGGCCTCGAACGAAGACAATGCGCGCAGCAAAGCACTCCACTGGTAATAGGCGTGGGCGGTACCGTCGCTGACAGCTTCGGCCCGATCGCCCGCCATTTCGTAACGGGCGTCGAGCAGACGCAGGGTGTTGTCGGCGCGCTCGATAAACGTACCGAGGCGGATAAAACGAAACGCATCGTTACGCATGATGGTGCCATAGGAGGCACCACGGAACAGGTGGGAACGCTCCTTGATCCACTCACAGAAACGGCTCATGCCATAGCGACTGAGACCTTGCTCGGCAATACCGCGAATCTCCAGCCAGGTCGCGTTGATGTTTTCCCACATGTCGGCGGTAATTCGCCCACGTACCGCATGGGCACTGGCCCGCGCAGCACCGAGACAGCTGTAGATGCTCGCCGGATTGGCTGCATCCAGGGCGAAAAAATGCAGCAGTCGTTCGGCGTGCAGCGCGCCATGGCGCTCTAGATAGTCTTCCAGCGTGCCGGTAATCAGCAGCGGCATCGCCAGTTCATGCAAACCGTCACCGCGGCCGTCCTGCGGCATCAACGACAACGAATAACTGATATCGAGCATCCGTGCGAGGTTTTCCGCCCGCTCCAGGTAACGCGACATCCAATACAAATCCGAGGCAGTTCTACTTAACATGGCAGGTATCCTTTCAATCCTCGACCACCCAGGTGTCCTTGGTTCCGCCACCCTGGGACGAGTTCACCACCAGGGATCCTTCACGCAGGGCTACACGCGTCAGGCCGCCGGGCACGACCCGGGTTTCGCGGCCAGACAAGACAAACGGACGCAGGTCGATATGGCGCGGGGCAATGCCGTTTTCGACAAAGGTCGGACAAGTAGACAGGCACAATGTCGGTTGGGCGATGTAGGCGTGAGGCTTGGCCTTGATCCGCTCGCGGAACAATTCGATTTCCGCCGCTGTCGCCGCCGGCCCCACCAGCATTCCGTAACCGCCGGAACCTTGAGTTTCCTTGACTACCAATTCGGGCAAGTTCGCCAGCACATGGGACAACTCCTCGGGCTTGCGGCACTGAAAGGTGGGCACGTTCTTGAGGATCGGCTCCTCGTCCAGATAGAAACGGATCATGTCCGTGACAAACGGATAGACCGATTTGTCGTCCGCCACGCCGGTGCCGATGGCATTCGCCAGCACCACATTGCCGGAGCGATAAGACGACAACAGACCAGGCACGCCGAGCATCGAGTCGGGATTGAATGCCAGCGGGTCGAGGAAGGCGTCATCAAGGCGACGGTAGATCACATCCACCGCTTTCGGTCCGTCGGTGGTGCGCATGAACACCCGATCATCACGCACAAACAGATCAGCCCCCTCAACCAGTTCAACGCCCATTTCCCGAGCCAGAAACGCATGTTCGAAGAACGCGCTGTTGAAGCGCCCAGGCGTCAGTACCACGACACTGGGGTTATCCAATGGGCTGGAACTTTTCAGGGTGTCGAGCAACAGGTTGGGATAGTGATCGATCGGCGCAATTCGCTGGGCCGCGAACAACTCGGGGAACAACCGCATCATCATCTTGCGGTCTTCGAGCATGTAGCTGACGCCGCTGGGCGTTCGCAGATTGTCTTCGAGCACGTAATAGGTGCCGTCGCCATCACGCACTAAGTCGACGCCAGAGATGTGCGAATAGATATCGCGATGCAGATCCAGCCCTTGCATCGCCAACTGGTACTGCTCGTTGGCCAGCACTTGTTCGGCCGGAATGATGCCGGCCTTGATGATGCGCTGCTCGTGGTAGAGGTCGGCGAGGAACATGTTCAACGCCTTGACCCGCTGGATGCAGCCACGTTCGACGATCCGCCATTCACTGACGGGAATACTGCGAGGAATGGTGTCGAAGGGAATCAGGCGTTCTGTCCCTTGCTCATCACCATAGAGCGTGAAAGTAATCCCGGCGCGATGAAATAGCAGATCGGCCTCGCGTCGCCGTTGTGCCAAAAGCTCGTCAGGCGTTTCGGATAACCAACGGGCGAACTCCCGATAATGCGGACGGACCTGGCCGCCGGCATCGTACATCTCATCAAAATAGGTGCGGATCATGCCGTACTCCTTGTCACCCGGACACCTAGGCTTCGCAAGCCCCGTGCCAGCGGCATAAACGCTTTAATATCAATCGGTTGGATAATCGCCTGACAAACTCCGCACCATAGCTGTGCAGCAAACGCCCCAACTCTATCGCCCCCGCTTCATTGCGAAGCAATGCCAATGGCTATCACCAGCATAGCCAGACTTGCTTTCACTGCACGCGTGAACCTCTGGAAAATCCGCCGCCGCCAAAAGATCTTCCAACAGCACAAACGAAATCGGCCGACCCTAAGGTCAGCCGATGCTGAGTGTTGATGCTGTTCATAGATGCTATGCGAGTAACCCTCGTACCTCCTGCTTAACGCCCCACCCTTCGATAATCCCGCCCAAAGGCTCGACCACGGCCTCGAAGTCTTGCTCAAAGTCACCAATGCCGCCATAGGTGGCGTACATCACCTTGCTCAACTCCAAATGCCAGGCACCGTCATCACGCACGCTGACCTGAGCATTCAATTGCTCACCGCGAAAATGCCCTGCCGCCCTGCGGGCCCGCTCCTCGTCCGGAAAAATGGCGTAGAACTCAATGGGATGGAACCGGGAAAAGTCAAAACCGCCTTCTTTCATGCGGCGCAGCACGCTGCTGCTGATGTCTTCTTGATAGGCTGTGCTCATGAAACGTCCTCCTCAAACTGATGGATAGACTTTCCGTACTCCCTGCGCTCGCAACCGAATGGCGAAAGCGATACGGCAATAAGATTGCCGCCGGGAAACAAGCATGTAGCTGACAAGACCAGACCTTAGCGATTCATTCGCTGATCTCGATTGCAGAGTAGCGTGAAGCCAGCACCAGTGCCAGAGGGGCTGGCTGCGTATTTGCGAGAGACTCAAGGAGCCGGGGTGATGCCGAGGATTTGAATGCTGCACTGCTCTTTCAGGATTTTGACCGTAGGGTCATCGGTTCGGCCTTCCAGATCATTGAGATCCAGCTCGGCCGGGACAGGGAGAAGTTTTGCACGAATCATTTGCGCAGCCTGCTCCATGCTGGGCTTTTGCTCACAGTCGAAATGCTCTACGGCTTGAACACCATGATCATCTACGAAGGTAACTTCCCACTTTTGCATCAGTGCCTCCTCGGTAAGACCCATGGATGGGCTTACAACATGTCGACCTTGAGCATAGGGCATCGTTCCACCCCCGGAGCCTACGGCTTTGCATAAAAAAGGCCGCGTTTAGGCGACCTTCTTTCAACGGGCAACAGACTCAAACCATTATGGTTTTTCAGCGCGCGCTTTCAGTGCTTTCAAGGTGTTGAACGGGGCATCAACAACAAACTTGTTGGCCAACCACGACGGCACGCTGCCGCCTGGCTCGGTGTGAACCTGGTAGGTCACTTCGATTTGATCGGCGCCTTTGGGGACGAATTTCCAGAAGCCTTTGACCTGAGCGACCCGCACGAAACCCTTCTCTTCAGGAACGTAGGTAGGCACGCCTTCCAGCTTGCGGGTCAGGCTGCCATCGGTGCCCTCGACGGTAGTGACGTGCAGTACTGAATCGCGGGCAGTCACCGGCCAGGGTGTATTGAACTGGGTGTAGGTCCAGGTTTGATCGCCTTCGTGCTTGAGCAGCTTCTGCGACTTGCACTCATGGATCCAGGCGCAGGCGCCCACAACGTCTTCCTGCAGGCCGCGTAACTTGGCCATGGAGGTCTTCATGATCGTCACGCCGCGGTAGGCCTTGTATTGGGAGCCGGCGACTTCACTCAAGGAAATCTTGATTCCGTCCTCATCCTTGGCAGTCTGCCAATCTTCGGCCTGGGCCGTTGCGGCCAGCAAAACGGTCAAACCACACAGCACAGCTATTCGATGCAGCGAACCCATTGTCTTATTCCTTATTGTTGAAGTTCCGTTCATTGAAACTAAGCCGCCGTCATTTGCTCCCACCAACCCAGTAATTTGATGGCTTCTTCACGGCTGCCACCGCACACCTCGACATCCGCCTGAAAAGCCCCGCAGACCGCCGGCCGTTCGGGCATCCCGAAGATAGCGCACAGGTGTTCGGCAGAAAGATGCAGGCAACGTTCTCCCGCGACCTTGCCATTGGGCATGCCGGGAATCGGAGTACTGATGGAAGGGGCAATGCAACAAGCGCCACAGCCTTCACGGCATTTCATGACGACAAACTCCTCGCGACGGGCAAAGTGTTTAATGACGCAGGATAGAGTACCCGCTAAAACAGCCGTTTGAAATTGCTGCGACAGTGGTTTTTCCGCTCAAACAGCCGTGACTGACCAGTCTCCGACAAAGCGTCAAGATCACGGGTCACAGTCGGTATTTGTATTTACTGCTTGAACTCGAACTCAAGCGCTGCACCCTCGACATCCCGGCGCTCTTCCTTACGCAGCTGCAACCCCATTTCATTGTTGATCAAGCGGCCGTTCAGCTGGAACGGGCCGCTTTCCTTGGGTTTCTCGCCAAGCAGTTTCGGCAGCAAAGACGCACGGTTGCTCTGCACAAGAGTACCTGGCGGCTGCAAGTGGCTGACCATTTCCTGCGGCAGGCTCAGGTCCAGATTGGCGGGGGGCAATGGGGTCTTCACCACTTCACTCGCAGGCTTGGACTTGGATGCGATAGGCGCGCGCTTTTTGACGGACGTCGGCTTTTTGACAGGAATGGTTTTTTTTACCGCCTCAGGCTTCTGTGATTTAGCCGTAGGGGCCGTCACAATGGGCTTGTCCTCGCTGGAAGCCGCCATCACTGCACCACTATTGAAGGCACTCAATAGACCGACTAACAACCAGACAACAGGACAAGTCGCTTTCATAGACACTACAGCAATAAGGCAGGGGGCCATATGCTCGCTTGTTGAACTGTCCATGACAAGCGCGCCTATTAACCAACCATCCGACAGGGTCTTTCGCCCCTGTCAAAAACCGCCCGCCGCCTCCTGACAAAGCTGACTGGCCAGCATGCCCAACGTCATCAGCGTTCGTTCGGCCTCTCGATTCCAAGGGATACCGCAATTCAATCGAATGCAGTGATTAAACTGCTCGGTGTTACTGAAAATCAGCCCCGGCGCGATACTGATGCCCTGCTGCAAAGCGCGAACATGCAACTCCTGGGTGTTGACCCGTCCAGGCAGGCTGACCCAAAGGATAAAGCCGCCCGTGGGTCGGGTCATCTGCGTGCCTTCCGGGAAGTACTGCTGCACCGCCAGTTGAAAAGCGCTGAGGTTCTTGCGGTATTCCTGACGGATATAGCGCAAGTGGCGATCGTATCCGCCATTCTCCAGATAAGCCGCGATACCCATCTGCGTGACGCTGCAGGCAGAATGAGTGCTGAACGTCTGCAAACGCTGGATTTCCTGTTGGTACTTGCCAGCGATCATCCAGCCGATCCGCACACCGGGCGACAAGGTCTTGGAAAAACTTGAACAGTAGATCACCCGATCCAGCCGGTCGTAAGCTTTCAACGCCTTGGTGCGCCCCTGCTCGAACATCAGTTCGCCGTAAATATCGTCCTCTACGATCTGGATGTCGAAATCCGAAGCCAGGCGCAACAACTGCTTCTGCCGCTCCTCAGGCATGGTGCCGCCCAATGGATTGCTCAGGCGCGTGGTCAGAACCAGTGCCTTGATCGACCACTGGTTGGCCGCCAATTGCAGGGCTTCCAGACTCATGCCCGTAGAGGGGTCGCTGGGGATTTCGATGACTTTCAGGCCCAGCAGATCGGCCAGTTGCAACAGGCCGTAATAGGTCGGCGACTCGGCGGCGATCAGGTCACCCGGACGGGTCAGGACCCGCAGAGACATCTGCAAGGCATCGACGCAACCGTGGGTAATCACCACTTCCGATGGATCGACCACCACCCCGGCATCGCGCATGCGGATCGCTACTTGGCGGCGCAACGGCTCAAAACCTGGGCTGAACATATAGCTGAAGGCCCGCGGGCTATGGAAGCGCGTGACCTTGGCCAATTGCTGATGCAACGCGCGCACCGGCAGATAGTCGACACTGGGGACCGCGGCCCCCAGCGGAAACACGCCTTCGCGCCGGGATTCGACCAACACCTGCTGAATGATGCTGCTGCGAGTGACTAGACCTGGCCGCTCGACCCGGGCGATGTCCGGAGTTGGCGCAGTCAGGGCCGGCGTCTGGTGCACGTAATAGCCCGATTGCGGCCGCGCACGGATCAGCCCCTGATCTTCAAGATTGGCGTAAGCCTGAAGCACCGTCGCATGGCTGACATTGAGCTGCGAGCTCATCTTGCGCACCGAGGGCACGCGTTCCCCCGGCTGATAGACGCCACGACGGATATCCTCAGCCAACTGCTGAGCGATACGTTGATAGAGCAAGAGATTGGTCATGACGCAGCACTCGATTTCACGGGTATTTTATTCTTGTGTGAAACAATACCGGAACAGTTTAGAAGTGTACGGGGACAGTTGCCACAATAGTCGACCGTACAGTGCAGTGTCAGCAAAAACTGTACTGTATTGCGAGCCGATTGGCAGGTACAAAAAAACCCGGCACCTTACGGTTACCGGGCTTTCAGTTGCGAGGGCCTTAGCGCGAAGCGCCGAGCTGACCTTTTTCGTCGGAAAACACAATTTCTACCCGACGGTTCTGCGCGCGACCGCGCTCAGTGGCGTTCACGTCCACCGGGTATTCATCGCCATAGCCTTCGACCTGAATGCGTTTGTCATCAATGCCCAGGTCCATCAGCACATCTGCCACCGATTGCGCGCGGTCGCGGGACAGCTGGAGATTGTCCTGCTTGCCGCCGGTGCTGTCAGTGTAGCCCTCGATCCTCACCACACGCTTGGGATTGAGCTGCAGGAACTGAACGATCTTCAGCACCACACGGTTCGCCGAGCTCTTCAACTCCGCTTCGCCGGTGTCAAACAATACGTCGCCCAAGGTCATCACCAGCCCGCGATCGGTCTGGGTGGTGGCCAGCGCCACGATCTGTTCTTCCAGCCACTTGCCCTGCTGCTGCACGCTGAGCAACTTGGATTCGCGCAGAGCCAGCTGTAGTCGCTGACGCTCCAGTTCGAGCTTCGCAGCCTGCTCCTCGTTGAGTACCTGGTTGGTGTGTTCACGGGCAATTTCGCTGTAGCGCTGGCTCAGATACGCGTAATGCACCACGTCGTAACCGCTGCCCCAGTAGGTGGACAGACGATCGGCTCGAGCCAGGGACTCACCGGCACGAATGACGTCCTTGGGCGCGATACGCAACACGTTGGAATCTTCCTTGACCTTCTGGAAGTCAGCACCGGCCTGCTGCAACGCGACCTCGCTGTGCTGACCGGCACAGCCATAAAGGCTGGCGCAGCCTGCTAGGATCAAACCACCGATTGCTTTGGTCTTGAGGCTCATTGGGCATCTCCCAGTTGCTTGCGCAGACGAGCGATGCGGGTATTGAGTACGTCCAACTGCTCCTGGCTCTTGAGGGTCAGGACCTTGGCTTCGGCCAGACGCGCGTCCAGCTCGGCTTGTTCGGCCCGCATGCGTGCATTTCTGAAGGACTGGTCGGCCATGTTGCCCTTGGCACGGTTGAACTTGTCTTCGGCCAGTTTCAGCTCTGGCACATCATCAATCGTGGCGCCAACGGCTTTGGCTTGTTCGAGTGCCTGTTTGGTCAAACGCATTTGTTCATTCGGCGCCGGATCGGCTGCACAACCCGCCAGAGCCAGAACCGCCAGGGCAGCGAAAAGAGGTCGAATAGTCACTAAAAATCCCTACTGTTTTTGGGCGCTGACGGGTTGCTGTAGCTGTGCCTTCCAACGCTCAAGATTGCGCTGCAGCACGGCTTCCGTCAGACCGGACGCGGGCAATTCTGTCATCTTTTTGGCCAACTGTCCGCGTAACCATGGGTCGTTGCAGGCAGAGTTATGGGAAACCGCGAGGAACAAGCCAGGTTTGTCGATCGGTTGCGGATGGGCCACCAGATCATTGACCATGCCCAGGGTCTGGGCCATCGCCATCCCCGCGTAACGCCCGGCCAGTACATATTCCACTTCGCCTAACAGCAATTTCTGAAAAGCCTGGGTCAAGTTTGGTTGACGCCCAATGCTCAATTGCTTCTCGGCGAAGGCTTCGAACGGTGCAGTCAATCGGGCCTTTTCCGACACGGCGCCGGGATGACCGTGCAGATCCTTCGCTTCGTTGTAGACCAGAAGCGAATCCTTGCGAGTCCAGACCAGGTAGTCGTTTTCCACCAGCGCAGGATGAATGTAATCCAGCGATTCCAGCTCACTCACCATTAAGGGTGCATCGGCAAGGATATCCATGCGCCCGGTACGTACTTCATCCAGGGCTTGCGAGCGATTGCCCGCGTACAGCAATTCGACTTTGAGCCCTAGCTCACCGGCGATCTGTTGCAACAGATCGGCGCTGGCACCGATCAAATGCTTCGGGTCTTGCGGGTCGCGCCACAGGTACGGCGGTGCATCCGGGCTGCCCGTCACCACCAGGCGCTCGCATTTGCCCGCAGCCATCGACAGCATCGGCAACAGCGACAATCCCAGCAGCGACATACAGCCCAAGCGACGCAAATCCATGTCGAATCTCTCCCAGCCAAATCGAAACATCGAGTAAGGGGCGGAATTTAATGCACGCCATCCTCTGACACCACCGCTCATTCAATTAACCCTTGGTTCCAGACAGCCGATGGCGCTGACGAGAGGGGTCATCACAGGGCCAATAGCTGGCGACAATGAGCTTCATCTACTAGGATTTCCGCCACATGGAACCGTGCCGTGTTATCAGCCACCACTTGGTCAGGGAGAGGTCAATGACCCCGATTCATGATGCCGAGCGGACCTATCGCACATGGTCTAGCCCAATCTTGCTTGAGCTGAAGGAGAGAGCACATCAACTAAATCCTTCAGACCGCCAGGCACTTGAAAATGTGTTGATAGAGAGAAGGCTTCTGAACACCGGAAACCCTTCTGGCACAGATCGACGCAACGCTGGATCGCCTGATTAGCAGCAGGCCTAAACAGCCGCCTTTGCAGGATGATCCGGCAGGCTTTCTGCGATTTTGGTGCTCCTTCAGGTACCGCCGCCCAACCCTTCTTTCGCATTGGTAAAGGCGGTACCCGCCTCCCTCACAAGCTTTCGCCATTCGCCACTATCGATGATGCCGTTGCGCTCAAGCTCATCAGCGGCCTTGAGCAACTCATTATAATGAGCCTCCGCATTCATTCGAATTTTGGGGTCTTCCAAGAGCTTGCGCCAAGCAAGCAATGCCCGTTCCTTCCGATCGTCACTCATGAAAAGACTCCACGTCGACTGCCTACCCTGTAGAAGCCAGCCAGCACCTGATCGTTCAGTGAGTCTGACGTGTGGAGCTCTTGCGGTGACGTATTAGGTCCAGTGCAGCTCTTTCATTCTGACCTACGCCCCCCCCTCTCACCCTACCCTCTTAATCCGCTCTGCTACGCTTTCGCTTAGTGGCAACTCAAGGGCTCGCGCCGCAACAGGCACCTTCCTTCTGCACGGGCCACGTAGATGCTGACCTGCCAAGGAGCCTGAAATGAAGTGTGCACTTTTTGCAATGACAGCTCTGCTCTTTTGCTCATCGGCCATGGCCTCGCCCCCAGACGGGGAAGCACTTTTTCAAGAGAACTGTAGTGCCTGCCATGGGCCTAGAGGCATGGGAGGCTCAGCACCTAAGCTGGCGGGAGATGCCAGTGAGTGGAAGTCAAAGGTGTTTGAGCGGGCCGTATTGAGCGGTGTCGACGACCATGGAAAGCCTCTAAAGGCGCCAATGCCACACTGGAAGAGCACCAGCTTCAATGCTGACAACGGTGTAAGGCCAAGTAAGCTTGAAGTTGATGCGATACAGCAGTATTTGCATAGGCAAAAGTAGCGATTTGGCCTCGGTCAGTCTTTAAAACAGCGCCGGGCTCTTTCATTTCTGCGACAAGCCCTTCACGAAGCCTTCACTTTGAGGCGCCTAGATTGAACCTGTTCCCTTCAAGAATCCCCTTTAAGCCCGCCCGCATGCGGGCTTTTTTCTGCCTGCAAGCTTTCCTCTCTCAATGGAGGATCGAGCCATGACCCGCCCCAAATTCCGGCCAGTCATCCTGGCGCACCTAAACCTCAACCTGCAGAACGGCTTAAGGCGCCCTAGAGTGGCATAGGAAATGCTGTTTTGGCCCTAAACCCAAACCCCAGAAACGCAAAACCCCCGACTTCCGCGAGGGAAATCAGGGGTTTGGCTTGTAACTAATATGGCGGTGAAGGAGGGATTCGAACCCTCGATACAATTTCTTGTATACACACTTTCCAGGCGTGCTCCTTAAGCCTCTCGGACACCTCACCGTATCTCGTCAAACTAATTCAGTCTGTCGAGGCGCGCTAATGTAGTCGAAAGCTTTTCCGATGGCAAATATTTTTTTCAGAATTTTCATGCGCTTAGGCATTTATGTCGCCCGGCACGATTGGACGCTGTGTTTGGCCATGGCAAACCGGCCAATCTCTGGCCTTGCGTTCACCTCTATATAGAGGGCAATACGCCGCCGGCATGGTCGACTACGCTTGCCGGGCGAGAAAAGGCTGACTCATCAGTCAGTCACCGCGCTTTACCTGACCTACGACGGTGGGTAACGTCTGCCCCACTTCATTACAAGGAATAGCGTCATGAGTGAGTTGATTTCCTACCACCTCGAAGACGGTATCGCGACCCTGACGTTGAGCAATGGCAAGGTCAATGCCATTTCCCCGGACGTGATTGCTGCTTTCAATGCTGCGCTGGATCAGGCGGTGAAGGATCGCGCCGTGGTGATCATCACCGGTCAGCCGGGGATTCTGTCGGGCGGTTATGACTTGAAGGTGATGACGGCCGGCCCTAAAGAAGCGGTCAGCCTGGTGACTGCGGGGTCGACCCTGGCCCGTCGCCTGTTGTCTCACCCCTTCCCGGTCGTTGTAGCTTGCCCTGGGCATGCGGTGGCCAAAGGTGCCTTTATTCTGTTGTCGGTGGATTACCGGATCGGCGTCGAGGGTCCGTTCAGCATCGGCCTGAACGAAGTTCAGATCGGCATGACCATGCACCACGCCGGCATTGAGCTGGCCCGTGATCGTCTGCGCAAGTCGGCGTTCCATCGTTCGGTGATCAACGGCGAGATGTTTGATCCAAAAAGCGCGGTGGATGCGGGCTTCCTCGACAAGGTCGTGGCGCCAGAAGAGTTGCAAGCCGCTGCGCTGGCAGCCGCGCGTCAATTGAAGAAAATCAACATGACCGCCCACAAGAACACCAAACTGAAAGTGCGCAAGGCACTGCTGGAGACGCTGGACAACGCGATCATCCAGGATCAGGAACATTTGGTTTAAAGCCAAAGCCGCTCTATAGAAAAGCCCGACCCTTGACAGACTGTGTGAAAACACAGCCGGCCAAGGCCAAAAAACAAATGCCCCGACTTGTCGGGGCATTTGTTTTTCTGAGGTGCTCAGGAAAAAAGGGCCTTTCAGCCCATCAATGCCATCAATTGACGCG